>JBDUEG010000010.1:0-24261 GCA_040002575.1 Ginsengibacter sp. | reverse complement strand
TAGGAGGGTCTATATAGATGTCAGCTATACCAGCATACAATTTCATCCGGTGATCCACTTCACTTTTTCCTCAATTGATATTCTTTTCGCTACTGGTGAAGGAACGGCAATTTTACCAATGTAAAAAAACCCGAGCAACTTATCTTCCTTTTCCAGGCCCAGCGCATGCTTCGCACTTTCAATGTAAGTTATACCTCCGGTTGTCCAATACCCACCCAGACCGTAAGCCGTAACTGATAAATAAATATTCTGAACAGCGCATGCCACTGCTTCTATATCTTCTATCTCCGGAATACTTTTTTTTGTGGTGCGCTTCATACCAATTGCGATGATATGAGAGGCCTTCAGCGGTTGTAGCCGGAGTTTTAAATACTTACCTTCTGCGAAATTATCTTTTGATTCCAGCCTGTAAATTTCACTTTGCAAAGCAGCGAACTTTCTTAACCCTTCACCGGTAAACACAGTAAACTGCCATGGCTCTGATTGACCGTGATTAGGCGCCCATGTAGCATTGATCAAAATTTCTTTTATAATTTCATCATCAATTTTTTCACCGGCTTTAAACTGGTCGGGAAATACAGAACGCCTTGTTCTTGCCAGTTGGTTGAACCATTCAGGATTTATCATTATAATTTTTTATGAAGATAATCTTCGCAGCTTTTTTGGAGTGCGACTTTAATAATTGAAATCAAAAAATTGCAGTCATTCACTATGTAATTATTGAGCCAGGGTTTACGATTGGATCAAAACAATGACTGAATAAATTAACCAACGCTATTTCCCCGTAATTTTTAATAAAGCTCCCTTATCGCCTGATAACAGTATAGCTAACACGTAGAGTTCTCCGGATTGATCCTCGCCAAAGCTGTACACCTGCCAGTAACCTGCGGTGTGCGATATGGATAACTTCTCCCTGCTCCATTGCTGATCATTTGTTTTTTTCAGCGACCATACAGGACCCGACCAGTCTGCAAAAACATACTGTCCGTTAAGGCCAGGAATTTGCTTACCACGATAGACAAAACCACCTGTTACACTAATGCCTTCTCTATGGCTGTATTCTGCAATCGGCTTAAGAGGATTTTTAGCCGGTGGATCTTTTGGGTATTTTGGATGCAGGCCTTCCCACACCCGCCAGCCATAGTTACCACCCTTAGTAACCATATCAACTTCCTCATACGAATCCTGGCCAACATCTCCGGCAAACAATTGCCCGGTAGTACGATCGAAACTAATGCGCCACGGGTTTCTGAAGCCATAAGCATAAATCTCTGGCCGTGCGCCGGCAGTATTTACAAATGGATTGTCTTTTGGAATGCTGTAAGGTGAATGGTTAATATCTATACGAAGTATCTTTCCTAACAAGGTGCTCATGTTTTGACCATTTCCATATTTGCCATGTTCATCATTTTGTCCACCACCATCGCCAGCGGTAATGTATAAATACCCGTCGTGGCCAAACTTCAGGTCTCCCCCATTATGATTCGATTGAGGCTCATCAAAAGCGAGAATATTTTTTACCGTGCTTTTATCAGCGAGGTTGGCATTTTGCGAAGACACCGTGTACTCCCGCACCATACTCTTGTGATCAGTACGGGAACCGCGGGCAACAGGCACACTGCAATACACATAGAACTTTCCGTTTTTCACAAAATTCGGGTGGAAAGCCAGGCCAAGTAATCCTCTTTCATCATAGCCTCCCTGCTTCACAACTTCCCCTGAAATGTCTAAAAAAGCTGTAGGAAGAAGTTTTCCATTTTGAATAATTCTTATACGGCCTTCTTGTTCGCAAACGAATAAACGACCGGAGTTATCTGCCGGCTGGGCAAACGCAGTGGGGTGCGTTAGCTGGTCTGTAATCAGCTGCGTACTTAATTGCACATTTGATGTTGCTACCTGGCTGCACGCTGGTATTACATTCATAATGCAAAATGCGAATAAGTAATAAAGCATTTTAGGTGTATTCATTGGGTAAAAAATTTTTATTATGCGCAAAAATCTGCCTTAAAGTTTATAAAAGATCAAGATACTTTATTACGAGGGTGAAGATATTGTTATTGTTCCGGCATTCATTGTCTGTGCAGGCAGAAGCAATACAAAAGGGCATACTCACTGAAGTGACGGACTATTAAATATAATATTATTAGCCTGATCGATTTCATCCTGGTTAATTGTATGGCCCATGTTATCATAAATTTTTTCTGAAACATCAGCTCCCATACTTTTTAAAATATTTGTGGTTGCATAAACTCTTTCAACAGGCACATGAAAATCGGGATTCCCACTTCCAATAAAAACAGGAGTGCCTTCAAATTTTCCTTTATAGTTTTCTTTATAAATCTTATCGCCGATTAATCCGCCAGTGAATGCAACGATACCACCATATCTTGTTGCATTCCTCGCAACAAATTCAAGCGTTAGGCAAGCACCCTGTGAAAACCCAAGGAAATAAACATGTTTGTTATTAATATTTTTTTCGTTTAATGAAGCCAGTATGCTTTCAATTAATTTCAGCGCATCAGAAAGCCATGGTTCGTTTGTCTTTGGCGGCGCAAGAAATGATTGCGGATACCAACTGTTGCTTTTTGCCTGCGGAACAATGATTGCAAAATCTTTTACGTGGAGGTAATCGCTTATTGATAGAATATCTTCTGCACCGGCTCCGCGGCCATGCAACATGATAAGCGCTTTTCCTGCTTCCTCAATTTTCCTTCCAGCTGTAACTATTTTTTCATTAGGCATAAGCACTATTTAGAAAAGTTAGCGTTTCAACACAGGCAGATTTTTCTCAATGTCTGCCCGCAGGTTTTCATATTGCACAGGCAGCATAAGATTGTTTCCCAGGTCATCAAGTGGCTCATCAACTGTGAACCCGGGGTTTTCTGTAGCAATCTCAAATAACACTCCGCCGGGTTCGCGGAAATAAATGGAATAAAAATAGTCCCTGTTTATTTTTGGTGTTACCTGTAAATATTCACGCACAAGCTTTTCCCTAAACATCATTTGTGTTTCTTCGTTTGCCACACGAAATGCGACATGATGATTAGTGCCGCCGGCATTAATTCCCGGCTTGCTTTCAGGCGCTTCTATAATATCTATAATTGAAGCATTTTCTACAGCGTCAGTTATATAACGGAAACGGTTACCTTCCTGTGATGAAAAGCGATAGCCAAAAATGTCAATCAATATTTTTTCAGTATCATCTTTTTCATTTAACAACAGCGTTACATTATGAAACCCTTTTGTAGCCATTTCCTTTTTTATGGCCGGCGTTTCCCACGGCCTTCTTTCATCAGCATTTTTAGCTACTATAAGATTGATGTGAAGCCCGTCAGGATCATGAAACGGTAAAAATTGCTCACCAAATTTCTCGCCCCTGATACCATAAGAAACTTTAAACTCTTTAAAACGATCTTCCCAAAAATCAAGACTGCCTGCAGGAACCGAGTAACCAATTTCAGTTGCCATGCCGGAACCAATTTGCCCGCGCTTGACATGTTGCCAGGGGAAAAAAGTTAGGATGGTGCCGGGTGATCCTTCTTCATTTCCATAGTAAAAATGATAGGTGCCCGGATCGTCAAAATTTACTGTCTTTTTCACCAATCTCAACCCCAGCACTTTTGTATAGAAATCATAGTTGCGTTGTGCATTGCCTGCGATAGCGGTTATGTGGTGAAGACCGAGAATCCTTTCATTCATAATTTTGTGTTTTCATTTTTTTATTTGCTTTTAATGTACCTTATTTATTTCAAGCTTACGTCAGCGGTTAGCCGCAATTAAAGTTGCTTGTATATCTTTCCATCTTTCATTACCAAAACAACTTTGCGAAGAGCGTTGATGTCACTTGAAGGATCGCCCGCCACCATAATGATATCTGCAAGCAACCCTTTTTTGATTCTTCCAATCCTGTCTGCGTAGCCAAACACATCGGCATTAACTGACGTAGCAGATCTCAAAACATCAATTGGTTTCATGCCATATTCGGCCATCAGTTCCATTTCCCTTACATTATCGCCATGCGAGAAAACGCCGACATCGCCGCCCATACAAATAGTAACACCGTTTCTTAAAGCTGATTGAAAACTTTTTTTCTTGTCCGCTACTTGCGCAGGTATTGAATCGATTCCTTTTTTCCATCCTCCGTAGGTTTCAATAGCTTCTGTTGCGGCAAGCGTAGGGCAAAGTGCCACGCCTTTTTGTTTCATAAATTTAAAAATTTCATCATCTCCAGCACTGCCATGTTCAATGGTTGAAACGCCACCCAGAACGGCTCTTCTCATTCCTTCCTTAGTGGATGCATGCGCTACAGTTTGTCTTCCTCCGCTTGCTGCAATGCTGGTAGCAAGGCTTATTTCTTCAACAGTTAATGTAGGCATTGCTTGTCCATCTCTTCCCCATCTATAGTCAGCGTAAAGTTTTATCAGGTCGGCTCCTTTTCCTATTTGTGTTCTCACTTCATCAGCCAATTGTTCCATGCTTCCTACTTCTGCGGCGCCCTGTGGTAAATCGATATCGGCGTTGTTGAATTCGGGACCATAGGTTCCTTTAGCCACTATAGCTCTTGTAGCCACTATCATTCGTGGCCCCGGCACGACACCTTTTTCAATCGCAATTTTGAGACCTACATCATCGTACATAGCGCCTTCCGTGCCCAGGTCGCGGACAGTCGTAAACCCTGCCTGCAATGTTGCGGACGCATGCGCTACTGCCCTCGCTGTACGCTCGGCACGGCTCTCTTTTAGTACCTGGTCGTTCCAGCTTACTTCGTTATAAGGATGCAAAAATAGATGAGAATGCCCTTCAATCAATCCAGGTAAAAGGGTACTTCCTTTTAGCTCAATTATTCTGGTATTGGAAGGAAGTTTAAATGTCATAGTGCCTGCTGCTGTAATCTTATTTCCTTGCACTAACACAACCCAGTCGTTGTGCATAGCCTCCCCGTCAAAAACCCTATCAGGCTTAAAAAGATAAAATGAATCTTGCTGGGCATAAGAGAAACCGGTAAGGAATAACAATGTAAATACAAACGAAATTTTCATAAAGGAAAGGTAAGAATTACAACTATGAAATATTAAAGAAGGATAGTTTTACTAATCAGCCGATGGCGAAGCTTGACATAAAATGCCTTAATAGTATCGGGATAAAAAGATTGTCTTCAGCAAAATGCAATAAAAGATTTTCATGGAGTTTAAAGCGAGCTGATATATTCAACCATTTTTTTTCTGATTGCCCTATCCGGTAAGTTTCCTAGAGCAGACTTAAAATTTTCTGCTGCATGTTCCGGATTGCCTGTTGCAGGTATTACGCAGGTAACAGCAGGATGTGCAATAATATATTTTAGGAAAAAACTGCCCCAATTAGTTATTTCAAGTTCTCTTGCCCATGATGGCAGTGGTTTTCCTTTCACTATTTGGAACATGCTTCCCTCCCCGAAAGGACGATTGATTAAAGTCGCAACTCCATTGCTTTCAGCAGCAGGCAGCAATCGCTCTTCAGCATTCCTTGATAAAATGGAATAATTAAACTGTACAAAATCTATCTTTTCATTGATGAGAACACGTTCCAGTTCGGCATGCATCGAATCAGTATAGTGCGTTATTCCCACATAGCGCACCGTACCTTCTTCTTTCCAGCGTTGTAAAGTTTTCAAGTGCGTCTTCCAGTCTATAAGATTATGAACTTGTATAAGGTCCATTACAGACCTCTTCATTTTTTTAAGTGAAGATTCCATTTGCCGGATGCCTTCCATCTTTCCGGTCGTCCATACCTTGGTAGCATAGAACAGAGAGTCCTGGTTATTTACATCCCCGGTGATTTCTCCGATTACCTCTTCCGCTCTTCCATACATAGGAGAACTATCGACCAGGCTACCGCCGGCATTATGCATTTCATCCAATACTTTCCGCAACGTTGGATATTTATCCTCCGCCGCATCGAATGTTTTCCATGTGCCTAATCCGATTACAGGAAGCGACTCATTAGTAGATGGTATAATGCGTTGTATCATGATGATATTTTTTTACTGATTGCGCAGGACAAGATCATCCACACAAAAACTTAACCATCTTGTTTATCGTGCCCTTCAAGTTTTACAGGCTTGTTGTAAATACCGAGAAGCAAAAAAGATGGAGCCCATTGTTCGATAAACAAGCTGCGATTCTTTGATCCTGTAAGTTGAAACGTCAATGAAACTGCCATGGAGCAAAAGAGCAATCCACACGCAGGTCGTTTAAAGTTTGCGAGGCTCACTATTTGCGCACTCTTAGTATCTTCATTTACTAATTATAATTTTTAGTATGAAGATATCGCTGGCATCACCACCATTTCCTAAATCAATAGCCGACGGATTATTGCAGGTTGAAAGATTTATAAAAGACGCGGCAAAAGAAAAAGCTGAGATCATATGTTTTCCCGAGTCTTATATTCCAGGCTACCCGTGCGAAGAATGTGCAATCGAAAAGCATACGGTGGAAAAATTACAGTCAGCATTAGACAAGGTTTGTGAATTGGCCCGTGAGCATTCAATAGCGGTTATCCTTCCCATGGATTGGAATGTAGCGAACGGAATTTTAAATGTCGCATTTGTTATATCAGGTACTGGCGAAGTATTAGGATACCAGGCAAAAAATCAATTGGACCCGACTGAAGATAATATTTGGATACCTGGTACGGAGCGAAAAATTTT
The DNA here is from genome assembly GCA_040002575.1 of Ginsengibacter sp. Taxonomy (GTDB): domain Bacteria; phylum Bacteroidota; class Bacteroidia; order Chitinophagales; family Chitinophagaceae; genus Ginsengibacter. Next base: position 17,576 of record JBDUEG010000010.1, on the reverse strand, counting down.
TGAAGTGAATGGAGTGAAGTTCGGTATTGTAATATGTCATGAAGGCTTTCGCTATCCCGAAACGGTAAGATGGGCAGCACAGCATGATGCAAAAATTGTGTTTCATCCGCAGTTTACTGGAAGTAATATTCAGGGGCCGCGACTCACGGAATGGGGAAATAAGGACAATCCATATTATGAAAAAGCAATGATGATGAGGGCGCTGGAGAACACCATCTATTTTGCAAGCGTAAATTATGCTACACGCTTCCCTGAATCAGGGACGGCTTTGATAGCTCCGGATGGTACATGCATATCACATGAAGAGTATGGCAGAGAAGGAATACTCGTAGCCGAAATAGATACGATATTAGCTACCGGGCTTCTGGCAAAAAGATTTAAGCCGGAACTTTATGCTTAATGATAGAATATCCCATAGAAACGCTCTACAAGTGCTGAGGTTCACTGATCACAAAAAAAGATTTAATATGCCGCCACTGAGTCTGGCATAGAAATTACTTAATTGGTAGCAGGCAAAAACATTCAGTATGAAATCAAAAAAAACTACTCAAAAAAAATTAACCCCGAGAGAGTTCACGAATAAGCATATTGCAAACCCGGCGCATAAGATTACAGATGAAGACTTTGAAAATTTGAAAATTGGCCCGGATGCGGATGCAGATATTGAAAAGAAAGAAAAGGAAAAGCTTAAAGAAATAAAAAAGGAAAAAGGAGGAAACTCTCCTAACGCTTATTTGATCCTCGACTAATAAAAGGTGCTGGCTTACAGCCGGGAGCACAATGTGAAGGCAGTTTAATTGCGCTGATCTAGGCTTATCTGGATCCCTTTAAGATGCTTTGTCCTCACTTATAAGTTTATCAGGAGTTTCGGAGCACAAAGAAGGTAGTGAGAAAGAAAATGTAGAACCTTTTCCCTCAAGGCTTTTCAACCAGATATTACCTCCTTCCCTTTTAATAATTTCAGACGCAATGTAAAGTCCTAAGCCGAGGCCGGGGAAAGTATATTTATAATCGCCGTCTACTCTGTAAAATTGTTCGAAAATCTTGTGCTTATTTTCTTCCTTTATCCCCATGCCAAAATCTTGCACGTCAACCTGCACGTCATTATCAGTTAAGAATGTCTTAATAATAATTTTGTCGGAGTCCGGGGAAAACTTAATGGCATTATTCACGAGATTGGTAACTGTTTGTTCAATTCTCTCTTTGTCGGCATGTACTATGCAGTGGTCTGCTGACAATTTCAGAATTAGCTTTTTATCGGTAGTTAACTGCAGGTCTCTTATAAGCTCTGTGAGCATCTCATCTATTTTGAAGTTGACATTGGTAAGTTGAAGGCGGCCTGAGATCATTTTTGTCGCATCAAGTAAATTATCAATCAGACAGGAAAGCTTGTTTACCTGTTTGTCTATATTATTTATTACAGGTATCTCGGGTACATCTCCTCTTTTCTTGAGTCTTTCCTGTAGTATATGAGTGTATGCTTTTATAGTCGTTACAGGCGTTTTCAATTCATGGCTTGCTATTCCGATGAAATCATCTTTTTGCTTAAGAAGATATTTCGCCTCCGTAATGTCTATGATGTATCCGAGTAGCCGAACCGGAACTTCTTTTTCGTCTTTACGCACAATACCCTCGGCTCTTATCCATCTTACTGACTTGTCTTTCTTCAATATGCGGCATTCATAGAACAGCCTTCCTGTGATCCTGGATTTTTCATGGGCCTTCTTCCATAGTTCGGAATCGTCGGGATGTATCAGTGACACGTACTCCGCTCTAAGTCTCTGTTCTTTAAAGCCAAATATTTCATTGTATCGGTCTGAACAAATTGATTCGCCCGTAATAAGATCAATATCGAATGTGCCCATGTTAGCCGCTTCAATCGCAACCCTTGCACGCTCCTCATTGTCTTTGAGCTTTACCAGCATTTCCTGTTTTTCCCTGGCAGCGCTTCTTTGCATCAGCGCCGAGGAGATAGCAGCAGGCAATCTTATCAACCTGTCTTTTAAAATATAGTCATCTGCGCCTGATTTAATAATGTTTGCGGCAAACTCATCTGATACTGTTCCGGTAACTAATATAAATGGAATGTTTATGGACCGGGTACGAATTATCTCGAGTGCCTCGCTTGCGCTAAACTGCGGCATGGAGTTATCTGAAAGAATAAGGTCCGGCTTAAATTCATCGAGTGCCTGCAGGTATGCATCTTTCGTCATTACTAAATGCGATTCAAATTGCAGGCTCTCCTTTCTCAACAAGCGTTGAATCATCTCAGCATCGGCTGGGCTGTCTTCAAGCAGTAATATTTTGAGCGGCTTTGTCATGGATTTACATCAGTAAGGTAAACTAATTTCTGTTTTGCAGCCTTTACCAGGTGAACTTGTTATTATTATTTTTCCATTGAACGATTCAATCCGGTAAATAATATTTGAAATACCAATTCCTTTTCTTTTTTTAGCTACATCAAATCCTTTCCCATCGTCAGTCACTAATATATCTATGCCTTCCAGCATTGAATTTATAGAGATGCTCACGTTTTTTGCGCCAGCATGTTTTATTATATTATTCAATTCCTCCTGCACGATGCGATAGATATTCAACTTAAAATCATCATCAATACTTTTACTGATAATATTGCAGGTGAAATCGGTTTTTATTCCTGCTTTTTTAAGCAGGCTGTCGACCAGGGATTGAATTAATTCTTCGAGGTTAATATTTTTTAGCGGAGTTACCTGCCTGCTGCTCAACAACCTTATTTCACTTATAGAATTATCTATCATTTCCATTGGATAACTTATCAGCTTTTTTACTTTGGCATCGCTCTTTGATGCAACGCTCAGGTAGAGTTTTGTGCTTGCCAATATCTGGTTTACATTGTCATGAAGCTCCTGCCCTATACGGTTTCTTTCTCTTTCCTGCGCTTTGATAACAGCCCTTGTAATTTTCTTTTGCTCCTGTACTTTCTGCTCGAGCATTTTCTCCTCCATCAACTTTTTTTCGGTTATATCCTTATTTATGGCGACATACTGCACAGGCTTACCTTTATCATTTAAAAAGGGTACGATGGTTGTATCAACCCAATAAAAATCACCATGCTTACTCTTGTTTTTAATTTCATTTCTCCAGATTTTTCCGTTGGAAATTGTTGTCCAAAGACTTTTCATAAAACCTTTATCATGAAGGCCGGAATTTATAATCATATGGTCCTTGCCCAAAAGATCCGAAGCTGAATACCCTGAAATTTTACAAAAATTATCATTTACATAAATAATGATCCCTTTCTTATTCGTAATAGAAACTATAGTGGATTCATCTAAGGCTATTTTGTAATCTGAAAGTTCTTTTAATGTGATTTGTAAAGCCTCATCACTCCTTTTTTGCTCTGTGATATTAATATGCATAACAACTACGCCTGCTTTTTCTTTTTCCTGCAATGGCGTCACTATCATTTTATACCATACTTTTCCGGAGCCCGACTTGTATGCATAGTCATATGTAAATCCGGGTGTCATTTTTTTCAGCACACTCAATATTCCCTTGCCTACAAGGCGACCATCATCTTTACCTACACCTTTTGCATGCAATGCGAGCGCTACATAATTATCTCCAACCGCATAATTATCTCCAATGAAACCCTTGGGATCTCCGAAATTTTGCCAGGCTCTGTTTACATCTATTATTAATCCGTCTTCGTTGAGCAAAGCGACATACGCAGGCAACGCATTCAGAATGGTTGACATCCGTTCTGCAAGAGAACGTTTTTCCAAATAGTTTTTCTTTAATTCCTCTTCGCCTTTTTTGCGCTCAGTAATATCACGTCCGGTCACACATACCCCCTGCACCTGGCCATCCTCTATTACGGGCGTTACAGAAAAATCAATCCAGGCGATACGATCGTTATCCACATCAAAGGGACTGTCGTACTGGATAGTTTCTCCTTTTAATGCCTTCGAAATAATAATGTCAAAAATTTTTCTTCGGGATAGCGGAATGAAATCGTAAACTGATTTGCCCGTTTCTATTTTTTTCTCTTTGCTAAGAAAAGAATATGTCAACGCCTTGCTATTAAAGGCTATCACTGTCGCATCCTGGTCAAGCAATAAAAATCCTTCAGACGTGTTTTCAAAAATTGTTCTCAGGTTGGCTTCAGATTGAACAATCTTTTTTTCTGTTTCTTCCTTTTCTTTTTCGGCCTTTCTCTTTTTTATGGCGATATCAATTGCGGCAGGTAACCGGCTCAGCCGGTCTTTCAATAGATAATCATCAGCGCCTAACTTAATTATGTCCGCCGCAAATTCCTCAGATACCGCGCCAGTCACCATTATAAAAGGTATATCATCAAATCGGCCTCTTGCCAACAGCAGGGCATCGGATGAATTAAATTGCGGTAATGAATGATCTGACAAGATAACGTCAGGCTGAAATTGATTAAGTGCATCGCGGTAAGCTTCTTCATTTTGAGCCAGGTGAAATTCACAGTTCAAATGTTCCTTTGTCAGAAACCTGCGAATCATTTCTGCATCCGCAGGGTTATCTTCCAGTAATAATATTTTTAAAGGCTTAATCATCGATGTTTACTTAAACAGGAGGTTGATTTATTAAGAGCCAGTAAAATCCAAGGTTTTTTATAGCCTCTGCAAAACCCTCAAAATTTACAGGTTTTACAATATAGCTATTAGCTCCAAGGCTGTAGCATTTCTGAATGTCGGGATCTTCTTTTGACGAAGTAAGCATGACTACCGGCAATATTTTTGTGCGGGGGTCAGCCTTTATTCTTTGCAATACTTCAATACCATTGACTTTCGGCATTTGAATATCAAGCAAAATAACTTTTGGGGGCGATTCGACAGTACGAATACCCTGGTACTTGCCAGTGGCAAAAACAAAATCGAGTGCTTCTTCACCGTCGGTCACGTGAAAAAGGTTGTTTGCAAAATTGTGTTTCTTCAGTTCACGAATAGCCAACTCAGCATCATTAAAGTTATCTTCAACAAGCAACAGGTCAACCGCATTAAGATTCATATTATTTCGGTTTTTTTTAATGTTCATTACTTTTTATAAAAAGGAAGACTGAAATAAAAGCATGCACCTTTATTTACTTCACCTTTCGCCCATACTTTTCCTTCGTGTTTGGAAATAATTTTATCCACGATCGCAAGCCCAACACCGGTGCCTTCAAATTCAGTAGCGCCGTGTAGCCTTTGAAATACTTTGAATAGCTTATCGCCATATTTTTCGTTGAAGCCTACACCATTGTCTTTTACAAAAAAAACTGTTTGTCCGTTTTCTCTGTGAGAACCGATCTCTATAATGGGTTTTGTTTTTTTCGATGAATATTTTATGGCGTTTGAAATATAATTCACCCAAACTTGTCTTATAGTATTGATGTCGGCTTTAACATCGGGCAATTCGTGAATGTTCCAATCGATTGCAATGCCGTTTTCTTTTTTATCAATACTATTGATTACCTCCTCGACAAGCGAATTGGTATCGATGCCTGCCTTTACCAGCTCTTGCCGGCCCATTCTTGAAAACGTGAGAAGGTCGTCAATAAGCTGACCCATCTTTATAGTGTTGTTTTTAATAACAGAGGTGATGCGCTTTGCTTCATCGTCTAGTTTGCTGGTGTAGTCTTCTTCAAGAATGGCTGTAAAACCAATGATAGCACGCAAAGGCGCCCGCAAGTCGTGGGAAACGGAATATGAAAATGCCTCCAGTTCCTCATTGCTCTTTTTTAATTGTTCCGTGCGCCTGATAACCTTTTGCTCGAGTTCTTCATTTAATTGCAGTACTTCACGCTCTGCTTTTTTGCGTTCTGTAATGTCCACTGAAAGAATAAAAATTCCCTCAGGCACCGGCTGAAAACTGAGTTCAAACCATCCTACTGAATTGTCCGGAAATTTGAATTCATTTTCGAGATGTATTGAAATCCGTTCATTAAAACAGCGTTCATATATTTTGAAAATTTCCGTGTTTTCAATGCCAGGATATTTTTCCATTACAGTATAACCGATTAACTCTTCCTTTAAATACTTTCCATGCTTGGCGAATGAATCATTTACATAAATATATCGCCAGTCAAAGTCTATTAATTGTGCACCTTCCAGCATGTTGTCAAGTGTATTGCGAAATTGCTTTTCACTCGCAACTAAATTCTGTTCCGCATTTTTTCTTTCTGTAATGTTATCAACCAGCAAAACAAAATATCCTTCTCCAGGGCTATACAATGACACCGAAAACCATTTGCAAAGTGATTCTACATATGTTTCGAATTTTTCTGATTTTCCTGAGGTGGCAACAATTGTCATAAGACCGGTATAGTCTGCATCTGAGGCCAGCAGTTCGGGCAAAACTTCAGACATTTTCTTGCCTGTAATATCATCTACCTCGAATAACTTTTCGTATTCATTATTAACAGCGAGATAAATAAAATCCACTACATGGCCGCTTTCCATAATGGCCTTACAGTACGCAAACCCATGATGCATATTTGTGAAAAGGCTGCGATAAAGCTTTTCACTTTCTACTAGTTTTTCTTCTGCTTTCTTACGTTGATCGATATCCTGGAAACTTCCAATGATCCGCCGGCACTTGCCATTTGAAAATTCTGGCTCACCGATTGAGCGCACCCATCGTTCATTATTTTTTGCCGTAATAATCTGGAGCTCTACGTCCCAGGGCTTTCCCAATTCAATCGCTTCCTTTACTTTCTGGATTATTAATTCTCTCCCCACTCCTTCCTTATAAAAGTTAATACCCGTTTCCAGGTCCGGTAAGTAGTTAAAGTCCGTTTCATGAATTTCTTTTGTAATGTCGCTCCAATAAATGGTTCCCTTATCTACATCTACTTCCCATCCTCCTATCCGGGCAAGTGAATTGGCTTTGCGTAATAATTCTTCCAATTCCTTTCGATGAGTTATATCACGATAGTTTGCAACATAAGCCCCCACTGAGCTATCGTTAATTAAATTAGTCACAACACCTTCGAGCCAAATAAAGTGACCATCTTTATGAAGAAAGCGGTACTGGAACGGCAGCGGAATGCCCGGAGATTTTTTTACCTCCTGGAAGAAACTGACAAAATCATTTCGATAGGCAGGATGCAGATAATCTGATACTTTATTCCCATTTCTTTCTTCAAAGGTGTAGCCCAATATTCTTTCAACAGAAGGACTCTGATATAAGATATTTGATTCCGCATCATTTAAAACAATGGCATCTGAAATATTTTCAATCAAAGCACGAAACCGATTTTCCTTGGTTTCTATTTCAAGTGTACGTTCTGCGATTCGTTGCTCCAATTCTTTGTTTAATTTACCGAGAGCATCCTCTGCTTTTCTACGGGCGGTAATATCTCTCACCAGCGCCAGGCTACCCGTTATATTACCTTCCCCATCTTTTAGTTTGGATGCCGTTACCATAGCATTTACTGGCCTTCCTGACATAGTATGATAAACAAGCTCTCCGTGCCAAAATTCTTTTTCTGCAAAAGCAGCAAGGATCTGTTCCCTCGTTTGTCCCGGATAAATGATGCGTAAAATCTCTTCGCTGCTTTTTCCAATTACTTCGTCAGTTTTCCATTCGAATAACTTTTCAGCAGCATGATTCCACCCTGTAATAATCGAGTGAGTGTCGGTGGTGATAATGGTATCCTGAATATTAGAAGCAATATTTGCCAGCAAGCGTATGTGTTCTTCCGCTTTCCTTTTTTCTGTAATATCTCTTGTTACTTTAGCGTACCCGTAAAACCTGCCTTCTTCGTCAATAAGAGAAGTAAAAACAACATTTGCATAAAATACAGACCCGTCTTTCCGTACCCGCCGGCCCTCGCTTTCAAAATGCCCGAGTTCCCGCGTTTTCATTAAATTCTTTTGTGGCAGTTCATTTTCCACGTCTTCTGCCGTATAAAAAACATCAATCGGCTTTCCTATTATTTCTTCCGCTTTATAACCTTTGATACTCTCTGCACCACTATTCCAACTGGCTACATTCCCCTTCTCGTCGAGCATAAAAATGGCATAATCGGTAACGCTTTGTACCAATAACTGGTAGTTCTTATCGCTTTGCTTACTTTGGACCGTTGCCGCGTGGGTGTTGGTTACGTCCGTTACCGTATGGTTGATATACAAAAGCTCGTGAAGGTTATTAAGCACCGGCGCATTTACAGGGCTCCAGTATCTTACTTCCCATGTACTATCGGGCCGTCGTATATCATATTTTTGAATAGCCATGGTATGCGGCTTACGATGCTCCACTACATAATTTAATGAAGCTCTAAGGTTAGCTACTCCCGTAGCTTCGGGATCAGCAGGATTATCAGGAAATACTTCGAATATGCCACGGCCTAATGCATTTTCCCGGACTATTAACGTAGCTTTTAGGTATGCATCAGTTACGCCAGCTATGGTAAAGTCCGGCAATAATATAAGAGATAAAGCGGGAGTTGTTTCAAACAGTAAGCGAAAGTCTTTCGAAAGTACTTTGGTCATCATAGTTTGTTACTTTGTAAAATAGCATGGGTCACTATGCAGGTACAAATAGTTTTTTTACTACGCGGCAAGACTAGCAGATTATTCTGTAGAAAAACAAGATAATATTTTACTATAACCCAGGCGCATAACCGAAGAAACGAAAAGGAATTTTTGTAGCCACTGCTATCCTGAAAGGTGCAAAAGAAAGTGTATAAATTTTGAGTCACAGCAATTGTGCTCCTTGCATACTTCAACTTCATGTTGCAGTAGGTTGTTTTTTTTTGGGGTTATAATAATTCCTAACTAAGATATGGATAATTAGCGATCTAACACCACATAACAAAAATTAAATGAAACGCTGGAAGTGTGTATAGCATGCAGTATAACAGGCTGATGGCTTTTTTAATAATATGCCTGACTCTTTCTTTTCTGACCCAATCTTTCTTTGTAAGACTGATTTACCAGGTTGTGTTATAATATAGAAGTCGGGATGATATTTTTTGGCGCTTATTCACCATGTTTAACAAGTATAGTTACTTCAAAGTCCAATAATCGCGAGGAGTAAAATTTCCTATCATTCGGGAAAGGGCTGCGATGGCACTTCCTATTTCATCTTAAATCCTTCCAAAAATTTTGTAGTAAAGTTTCCTTTCCTGAAATCTTCGTTTTGCATGAGTTGCTGATGAAACGGAATGGTTGTGTGTATTCCTTCGATTATATATTCACTCAAGGCACGGCTCATAGTATTAATGGCTTCGTTGCGTGTTTGTGCTACGGCAATTAATTTGCCTATCATACTATCATAATAGGGTGGAATTACATATCCAGTGTATGCATGACTGTCAACACGTACACCATGTCCGCCCGGCTGATGCAGCACAGTGATGCGGCCGGGAGAGGGACGAAAATCATTGTAAGGATCTTCGGCGTTTATTCTGCATTCGATAGCATGCATCTGGGGATAATAATTTCTGCCGGATATCTTTTCTCCGAAAGCAATTTTTATTTGTTCTTTAATAAGATCATAATTCACCACCTCCTCCGTTACGCAATGCTCTACCTGTATCCTCGTATTCATCTCCATGAAATAAAAGTTGCGATGCTTGTCGACCAAAAACTCAATGGTGCCTACACTTTCATAGTTGATAGCACCTGCAGCTTTGATAGCTGCATCACCCATCTTTTCCCTCAACTCCTCCGTCATGAAAGGCGAAGGAGATTCTTCTACAAGTTTCTGATGCCTGCGCTGTATAGAGCAATCCCGCTCACTTAAGTGGCATATATTTCCAAACTGGTCTCCGGCAATTTGTATCTCGATATGGCGTGGTTCCTCTACAAACTTCTCCATATAAATGCCATCATTTTTAAAAGATGCCGCCGCTTCCCCTTTTGCATTATTAAATGATCTTTCGATATCTTTTTCTTCCCATACCACACGCATTCCTTTACCCCCGCCACCGGCAGTTGCTTTTAATATTATGGGATACCCTATTTCTTTTGCCTCGCTCTTTGCTTCATCAATACTTTCAAGTAAACCTTTGCCACCGGGCACAACAGGCACACCGGCCTTAATCATCGTTTCTTTGGCTGTAATTTTATCACCCATTCCATTAATCATATCGGGAGTAGGGCCAATAAATTTTATGTGGTGATCTTTGCAGATTTGAGCAAACTTTGCATTTTCAGCAAGAAATCCATAACCCGGATGTATCGCATCGGAATTGGTTATTTCTACGGCAGCCATGATGTGGGGCATATTCATGTAGCTGTCGGCACCTGCCGGCTTTCCGATACACACTGCTTCGTCAGCAAATCTTACATGAAGACTGTCTTTATCAACAGTGGAATAAACAGCAACCGTTTTAATCCCCATCTCCTTGCAGGTACGTATGATGCGTAACGCGATCTCTCCCCTATTTGCAATTAATATTTTTTTGAACAATATATTTAATTTGAAAATTTGAAAATAGAGCCATTTTTAAATCTTCATATTTGCATTAAGAAGGCTCCACCAAAAACAAAGGCTGATCAAACTCAACAGGAGATGCATCTTCCACCAACACCTTTACCACTTTCCCGGATATTTCACTTTCAATTTCATTAAAAAGCTTCATCGCTTCTATGATACAAACCACTACACCCGGACTAACCTCATCACCAACGCTTATAAAAACAGGTTTATCAGGGCCCGCCTGGCGATAAAAAGTACCAATCATCGGGCTTTTGATTATAATAGTATTGTCAATCTTAGCTGGAACTTCTGCATCAGCGCTTTTAGCTTCTGCAAAAATTGATGGAGCAAACGTTGGTGGAAGATAACTTTGTTGAGGCTGCTGCATTTGTGGTTGCTGCAAAACAGGTTGCTGAGATACGTCCTGCTTCTGTTTTATTGTAATTTTAAAATCATCCTTCTCGATTTTAAGCTCACCTATGTTACTCTTGTTCACAAGCTTTACGAGTTCCTGAATTTGTTTGATATCCATATGGAGAAATTAGATTATGTTATGGAAAGTGGGTAGCTAAGATAGGGTAATAGTTCAAGTAAAATTAAAAATTAAGAATGAAAAATGAAGTTAGGCGTAAGCACGAATAATTCTTAATTTGTAACCGACGATTCAAATCACTCTTTCACTCTTTCTACGTATTCACCCGTCTTGGTATTTATTCTTATGAGCTCGCCTTCATTTACAAATAATGGAACGTTTACGGTAGCGCCGGTTTCGACGGTTGCAGGTTTTAATGTACGGGTGGCGGTATCTCCCTTCATTCCGGGCTCACTATAAGTCACAAGCATTACAATTTTATCAGGAAGTTCTACTCCCATCGGCTGGTCAGTTTCGCCGTTTATCAAAACGGAAACTTCCTGGCCATCTTTTAAAAACTGTGGAGCATCCACCATTTCGGCGGGCACAGAAATTTGCTCGTAAGTTGACGTATCCATGAAAGTATAACCGGTATCATCTTTATATAAAAACTGGAAAGGCTTTTTCTCCACTCTTACGGGGAATATCGTTTCGCCGCTGTTCCATGTTTGTTCAATCGTGCGGCTGTTATCCACGCCTTTTAGCTTTGCCCACACCTTTGCAGCGGCACGGGCCGTCTTGTTTTGGCCGAATTCAATTACTGTGTATAGGCTGCCGTCAATCTTAAGTATAAGGCCTGTTCTCATATCTGAAGTAGATGCCATAAATCGTTTTTTAGGCGGTGAAGTTATAAAATTAATTGGCTAATCAACTAATCAGCGAATTAGCGAATTGCCGTAACTTTATTAAAAAATTATTTTGAAAAAGATAGCGTCTTTATTAATTCTTTTGTTGCCTGCAATTACCGGATTGGCGCAGGCAGATAGTTCCGCGCCTGTTTATCTCAGGTTTCCAACTATCCCTAAGTTTACCATTTTCAAAGCTCCTGATAGTACCGCTTTTTCCAGGGAGAACCTTCAAAAAAAGAAGTCGGTTTTATTCATGGTCTTCAGCCCTGACTGCGAACATTGCCAGCACGAAACAAAAGAGCTGCTTGCTAATATCAAGAGTTTTAAGAACACCCAGATCGTGATGGTTACTTATCTTCCTTACGACGAAATGATTGCGTTTTATAAAAATTATAAAATTGCAAACTATCCTCAGATAACAATGGCAAGAGATACCAAATTTTTCTTTCCTGTATTTTTTAAAGTGCGGAATCTGCCTTCTGTTTTTTTGTATGATAAGAAAGGAAGTTTTAAAAAGGCGTTTGAAGGAAGTGTGAAAATTGAAAATATTACTTCACAACTATAGAAGTACAGCTTACTGCTTTATAAATTTCTCATTCAGTTGTCTTTCATTTAGTACATCTATCTTAATGAAATAAAGCCCTGCCCGCAAATTACTTACAGGGATGTGTAGCTGCTTATTATTGGAGGCTTGCCGGAATCGGATTATGATCTTACCAGTTGCATCTGATATCAATACATTTATAACTCCCATTATCCGCTCACTCCTTTTATAAGTAATATTGAGAATATCTGTCACAGGGTTGGGAAATAACGCCCACGATGCAACACTTGAGGACCTTGTTGTATTTGTTGCCCTGGAGTCAGATTGCCTTTGCGGAACACCATATACCGCCTTAGCAATCCCGGTAACTGCAGTGTTTGAAACAGCCACCGTATTATCATGTGTATCATAAATTTTTACCCGGTAAAAAAGCTTTTTTCTTTCTATTATTTTATCACTATAGGCAAGTGTAGTTGACGCATTATAATTTCTATAAACAGGGTTGGCGGCTGCGGTTTGCCATACGACACCATCGTAGCTTTTTAGTAAAATATAAGCTGTTACGGATGAATGATTAACCATGTTCCACCGGAGTGATATATAAGTGCCTTGCTCATCAGGCATTGCTGTAAGTACTACTGATGCTTTAGACATAAAGCATGGAAACGACAACAATAAAAACATAAAGCCCCGTAACCTGTACATGTAATTTTTACAATAGGACTATTAAATTAGATGAAAAAACAAAGTCGGGTAGTTAAAGGATAGATAATAATGCCGGATAAATAAATATAGTCATCAATTGAAAACTTAAAATTCAAAACCGGGGTTACCCATTACCAGGTACCTCATATCTGGCAACTGATACTTCAATAGCGCATATCTCATACCTGATTCCTACTTATCTTTGGCAGATAACCAATTTTTGAAAAATTAAATACGATAAAATGAAAGTAACCGTAGTAGGCGCAGGTGCAGTAGGCGCAACATGTGCCGACAATATTGCCAGGAAAGAACTGTGTGAAGAATTAGTATTACTCGATATTAAAGAAGGCGTATCAGAGGGTAAAGCAATTGATTTTATGCAAAGCGCTGCATTGCTTGGGAGTGACACAAAAATTATTGGTTCTACAAATGATTATAAAAAAACCGCAGGCAGTAAAGTAGCCATTATCACTTCGGGGATTCCCCGCAAGCCAGGAATGACACGGGAGGAACTTATTGGCATTAACGCAGGAATAGTAAAAGGAGTTACCACCAATATTTTAGAACATTCACCTGATGCGATAATAATCGTTATCAGCAACCCGATGGATACCATGACCTACCTTGCTTTGAAGTCGAGCGGGCTTCCAAAAAACAGGATTATCGGGATGGGTGGTGCCCTCGACAGTAGCCGGTTCAAATATTATTTGTCCGTGGCAATGGGTTGTTCAATGCAGGATCTACAAGCAGTAGTAATTGGGGGTCATGGTGATACAACTATGATACCTTTAACAAGACTTGCTACTTATAATGGTATAGCCGTTTCAAATTTACTTGACGAAGCAACATTGAAGAAAGTTGCTTCAGACACTATGGTTGGTGGCGCAACACTTACAGGATTGTTGGGCACAAGTGCATGGTATGCACCTGGTGCAGCGGGTGCCGCCCTGGTTGAATCCATTGTAAGAGATGAAAAGAAATTGATAACATGCTCTGTAATGCTGGATGGTGAGTACGGGCAAAAGGATATATGTATGGGAGTTCCGGTGGTATTGGGCAAAGATGGCTGGGAAAAAATCATAGATTTTAATTTAAGTGAAGAAGAAAAAACCGCTTTCAGTAAAAGTGCGGATGCAGTAAGAAATATGAATGCGGCACTTGAGTTATGATAAGGCTTGAAGAATACCACGCTCTCTGAACTGGCAATGGGCTCACACAGAACTATATTGAATTGCCGTACAATTTTGTCTTTGGGAGTTAATTAATTTAAAACGATAAAGCAACCATGCCTGATTATGATACTGTTTCTTCAGCACTCAATACCTTAAAGCAAAGAGGCTACACTACTGATTTCAATATAGCATTTGATAAGCTGATTTGTAATGAAACTAAGTTGTGTTTAAATATTGATGAATTTGAAATTACGGAAGTGTACAGGTTCGAAGGGGAATCAAATCCATCGGATGAAGCAGTAGTGTATGCTGTAGAATCAAAGGACGAAAAAATGAAAGGGACTATTGTAAATGCATACGGTATTTATGCAGATCCTTTATCTGACGTAATGATAAAAAAGCTTTCGATGCACAGAAAATAAATTATTTAATTGGGTTCATTTAACTAACCACATGCTTAACCGGAGAAAATTTATCACGCTTTCAACCCTGGCCTCACCGTTAATTTCTGCAAGGAAGACATTTGCTAACAGCGTCAATCAAATTAAACCAATTGTTGTTTCCACATGGGATAGCGGTAAGCCAGTTAATACCGAAGCATGGAAAATATTATCAGCAAACGGCAGGGCGTTGGATGCGGTAGAAGCTGGTGCACGCTATATTGAAGGCACTATTAATTGCTGTGTTGGGCTTGGCGGTTATCCTGACAGGGACGGTATTGTAACGCTTGATTCATGTATTATGGATGAGCATGCAAACTGCGGAGGCGTGGCAGGGCTGGAACAAATTCTTCATCCCGTTTCGGTTGCAAGAAAGATAATGGAAACCACACCTCATGTGCTGCTCGTTGGCCAGGGTGCACAACAATTTGCAATTGAAAATGGCTTTACAAAAGAGCCGCAACAACTTTCAGAAGATGCAAAGAAAGCTTATAATGAATGGCTGAAAAAAAGTGAATACAAGCCTGTAATAAATATAGAAAACCATGTTGCCGGCGAGGCAGATAAAAAGCACAACGGCCCCTTTGCTCCAAATTTTTTTGATGATGGATCTGCCAATCATGACACGATGGGATTGGTAGCATTAGATGCTGCCGGTAATATGAGCGGTGCTGTTACTACAAGCGGAATGGCTTTTAAAATTCATGGCCGGGTTGGCGATTCGCCTCTTATTGGCGCCGGCTTGTTTGTAGATAATGAAGTAGGCGCAGCTACATCAAGTGGCGTAGGCGAAGAGGTGATCCGCATATGTGGAACACACCTTGTAGTTGAATTTATGCGCCAGGGCGATTCTCCTGAAACAGCTTGCCGTAAGGCAGTTGATAGAATCGTGAAACGTGATAAACAAAAAGCGAAGTCCTTACAGGTTGGGTTTCTTGCACTGAATAAAAAGGGGCAATACGGCGCTTATGCGATTCAAAAAGGATTTGTTTTTTCTGTAAAAAGTAATGGCGAAGAAAGGATTATTCCTTCTAAATATAGCCTCCCCTAACCCCTCCAGCGGAGGGGAATAAGGAGTTCATTAACTAATTTTATACTTTAAAAAAAATTGAAGTTGCCACATGCTCTCGGGCGTTGGCAGTTCCCTCTTCCCTGGAGAGGGTTAGGGAGAGGCCATGAAACTGGAAATAATTGGTTTTAATATTGAAAGCTGCATCACTGCACAGGAAGCTGGCGCAGACCGGATTGAATTATGCAGCAGTCCGCTGGAAGGAGGGACTACTCCATCGTACGGTTTCATAAAAGCAGCAAGACATCTGCTTGAGATAGAATTATACGTAATGATAAGGCCTCGCGGAGGTGATTTTTTATATAGCCGCGCAGACATTGAAATGCTGAAAACGGATATTGAAGTTTGCAAAAAAACAGGATGCGATGGCATAGTGCTTGGCTTACTCACGAAAGAAGGAAAAGTGGATAAAGAAAGATGCAAACATCTTGTAAGCTACGCCTATCCGTTAGGTGTTACATTTCATCGTGCATTCGACAGGACTTCAAATGCTATGCAAGCCCTGGAAGACATCATTGATATTGGTTGCGAAAGGATTTTGACCTCCGGGCTAAAACCCAAAGCTGTTGATGGGCAAGAGTTAATTAAGGAGTTAATTAAACAGGCAGGCGAAAGAATTATCATCATGCCCGGTTCAGGAATAACGTCAGAAAATATTCAGTCACTTGCTAAAAATACAGGTGCGGCTGAGTTTCATAGTTCAGCAAGCATACCTAAGGATACGGAAATGCAGTATTTAAATGATTCGATGAACGAGACAATGAACCACATGGTTGTAAATAAAGAAGAAGTTTATAAAATGCGGAAACTATTATCTGAATGCAGGTAATAACTATTTCATAGCTCTATGAACCTCCGAGAAACTATTCTTAAAGAACACACAAAGAAAAACTGCAAGGATATTGTTACGTGGGTTGGAAAGGACAAAAAAAAATTCAATCAATTATTTAATCTTTTTCTAAACGATGAATATCGTGTGACGCAAAGAGCCGCATGGCCTTTGAGTTGTTGTGCAATACTTCAGCCATCTTTACTTACCGGGAACTTTGACAAGCTTATGAATAATCTCAGAAAACCCGGGCTTCATAATTCAATAAAAAGAAATACCGTAAGGCTTTTGCAGTATGTTACTATTCCTAAAAAGCAGGAAGGCGCGGTGATGGAAATATGTTTTGGCTATCTCGAATCACAGGTAGAGGCTGTGGCTGTGAAAGCCTTCTCTCTTACAGTTCTTGGTAGACTTGCAAAAAAACACCCCGATATAATACCAGAGATAAAACTAATTATTGAACAGCAGATCTATCATCAGACTGTAGCCTTTAAGTCAAGTGCTAAAAAGTTTTTAAAAGAGTATAATTAGTTTAAGGTCCTTTTATGAAAGATTTTTACTTCAGAACCTCTGGCCATAAAAATTGACGAAGGCTCAACGCTATTTAAAAAAGAAAATTCGTTGCCATAAAGATTACCAAAGTCACAATCAATTTTATAATCCATTACAGGAAATATCTCCCATCGCGGGTGCTGCACCTCGTATGCAAAGGTTTTCGTTTCGTTTATTTTAGTAAATCCCCAGTAATGCTCCGCAATGAATTCTTCTTCACTTCCTATGCGCATAGGCAAAGACTTCTTTGTGTTGTTGTGGATAGAGTGTGCCATCTCTTCTTATCATTCCATTCGTATCGTGTTTCAAGCCCTGCATTACTTTCATGATGAAAATGCTTCATTTTCATCGTTGCGTATTTCTCTTTGAGAGATTGGTAGCTAAAAGAGTGATGGCTGGCCTGGGTACAATTTCTTTTATAAATGTTACACCCCGCATCCAGTTACCCTGGTTATTATGTTTTACATAAAATTGCAAGTTCACTTCTTCAAAGTTGATATAATATGGAATACCAAAGCCCATAATCCTGGTATTAGAAACATAAAACCTACAAGACTTATATAAGTTTTTTCGTTAAAGGAATCGA
>JBDUEG010000009.1:0-25418 GCA_040002575.1 Ginsengibacter sp. | reverse complement strand
ATCAACAGGAATAATTACGAAGAATACTTTTTACTTTTTGCCGATAATGAATTAACGGATTATGAGAAGATTGAAGTGTTGAAATTTATAAGGGAGAACAGAGATCTTGAGCGGGAGTTTAAAATGATACAGGACACTATTTGTAAACCGGACAGTGTGTTGATGGAAGATAAAATAAACTTATTAAAGGGAGCAGAAACCCATTTCATCACAGAAAAAAATTACGAAGAGATTTTTGTTCTTTACCACGACGGAGAATTGAATGATAAAGAAAAGAATATTACGGAATTGTTTGTTAGCAAGCATCCCGTTTTACAAGAGGAGTTTGATGCAATCCGAAGTGCCAGAGTTACTGCCGACGATTGGGTAAGATTCTCCGGGAAAAAGAATCTGTATAGGAAAGAAAAATCCGGACGAGTAATTCCCCTGATTTTTTGGAGATCGATTGCTGCGGCAGTTTTCTTAGGCTTTGGGGTTTGGATATTCCAGGCATATTACCAGCAGCCAGACCAGCAGCCTGCCGTTGTTAAAACCGAAAAGCCTGTAAGAAAAATACAACCTTCGATATTAAAGGATGTTCCGCAGAGTAAGCCAACAGAAGACATTATCACAAAAGAGAATCAAAATTCAACCATTGCTGTAAAAGAAAGGCCTTCTTACAAAAAGGAAGTATTAAAACGCATTGAGAAAGTTGAAGAAAATAAATCATCTTATGTAAAATCAACTAACAATAAAAAGAAGATTGACATTCACAAAGATGAAGTGGCTGAAGACATACAGCCGGAAGTTGCAGTAATACAAAATAAAATTAAAAACATGCCGCAGAGTAAAGCAATTGAAACAAGCGATATTTCCTTTGCCGGTGACATAGAAGTGAAGCCTATACAAAATGTTAATGAAAGTAAATCTGCGATGCAAGCTCAGGCTGTATCTTATATTACAGATGCAAATGCAAAAAATGAAAACTATGTATTCTATAATATCACAACCGAAGAATTCAGGAAATCAAAAGTAGGAGGTTTTCTGAAAAAAGTTAAGCGGATTGTCGAACGAAACAACCCTGTAAGCCGCATCTTTTCAGGCAACGAAAAACAAATCGCTTCTAATTAATACTTTCAAACAATTTACTTATCTCACAATTATTAAAAATGAAAAAGACAGCACTAGCTTTTATAGCAATATTATTTACAATTCATTCCTTTGCCCAGGATGATTCGATGGTTGTACGAAAGCAAAATGATACTATAAGGATCGGCGGCATGATCATATTAAGGAAGGGAGACACATCACACACCAAGCGGGTAACTGTCACAATAGGAAACAGGCGCAAGCAGAAGAATTCTAATATAAGCACTGCTTCATTCATAGTGGATCTCGGATTTGCAAACTGGACAGACAAAACAAACTATGCGCTGGCAACTGCTGACAATTATATTGTAAACCGCCCGGGCTCGGCACCGCTTGGCGATAATGATTTTAAACTAAAAACAATTAAGTCAGTGAACGTGAATATTTGGTTTTTTATGCAAAGGCTCAACCTTATAAAACATTATGTAAACCTAAAGTATGGGCTTGGAATTGAATTGAATAATTATCGGTTTAAACCCTCTCTTACCCTTAATGAAGGAGGTAATAATCCTTACAACGCCTTACAGAACATACCACATACATTTATTTTCAGAGATTCAATTAGTTTTTCAAAAGATAAGCTTGCGGCAGATTATGTTACCATTCCTTTTATGCTGAATTTCAAGACAAATCCCAACAGTTCTTCCAAAGGTTTAAGTCTTAGCGCAGGTGTTAGTGCAGGCTATTTATATAGCAGCAGGAACAAGCAAAAAAGTGATGAAAGAGGAAAACAAAAAAACCGGGGCGACTATGATCTTGAGAAATGGAAGTTCTCATACATAGCTGAACTCGGCCTTGGTCCAGCGCATCTATATGGTTCGTATAGCCCTAATTCTATTTTTAAAAAAGGATTCAATTTTATACCATATAATATTGGAATAAGATTGAGCAACTGGTAAATGTTTATGTATTTATTTTTGAGGGAAAATACAGGCCTGCTTAAAGAGAGCAGGCTTTTTTATGAAACGAAGTTTGGACGAAGACAATACTTTCTAAGACTGAGATATTATTTACTTAAATGCATACTCCGCTCTTTGTATAATTGCCTGAAGTAAGGATCGCGAAGATCTTTTATAAAGCGAATAGCTTCCCCGGTGCTTTTCATTTCCGGCCCCAATTCTTTATTAACACCTGGAAATTTATTAAAAGAAAAGACCGGTTCTTTAATAGCAAAGCCAACAAGCTTTTTCTCGAAAGTGAAATCCTTCAGCTTGGCTGCGTCAAGCATTATTTTAGTTGCGATGTTTAAGTAAGGAATCTGGTATGCCTTTGCAATAAAAGGTGTGGTACGTGATGCACGTGGGTTTGCTTCTATCACGAACACTTCTCCGTTCTTTATAGCAAATTGAATATTTATAAGCCCCTTGATGTGTAAAGCCCTCCCAATTTTTTCAGCATATTCTTCCATAGTATGTACGATAAGTGGCGATAAATTAAATTCAGGTAGTACCGCATTACTATCGCCACTGTGAATACCGGCCGGCTCAATATGCTCCATTACTCCCATAACATGAAAATCATCGCCGTCAAAAATCGCATCGATCTCTGCCTCCTGGCATCGATCCAAAAAATGGTCGATTAAAATTTTATTATTGGGCAAATGCTTCAATAAACTGAGCACGCCCTTTTCCAGCTCCTCATCATTAATTACAATGCGCATTCTTTGCCCACCTAATACATAGCTTGGTCTTACCAAAACAGGATAGCCTACTTCCTTAGCGACCTCAATCGCATCATCAGTATTAAAGGCAGTTCCATAATTGGGATAAGGAATTTCAAGCTCTTTTAGCATGTCACTAAACCGGCCGCGATCTTCGGCAGTATCCATATCATCGAAGGAAGTTCCTATAATTTTAATCCCTTTCTCGTCGAGTCTCTTTGCAAGTTTTAGCGCAGTCTGTCCACCCAGTTGTACAATAACGCCATAAGGGTTTTCCAGCTCAATTATATCCCAAATATGTTCCCAAAAAACAGGTTCGAAATATAATTTATCTGCAACATCAAAATCAGTAGAAACGGTTTCCGGGTTGCAATTGATCATGATGGCTTCGTATCCACATTCTTTTATTGCCAGCAATCCATGCACGCAGCAATAATCAAATTCAATACCTTGCCCAATGCGGTTTGGACCACTGCCTAAAACAATTACTTTTTTCTTAGATGATGGAATCGATTCGTTGGAAATAATATTAGAGTTCATCACAGGATTTGAGTGCGGTGTTATATAATTTATTACTAATTCTGCATCCCGCAGACATTACTTTGTTTAAGGAATCTTTTACTGAAGAAATCAAACCCATATTTTTTGCAGTTATAAGGATGCCTACAAGTCCTGTAATTTCAAACCCCATAGACGTTGCTACTATCCTTGCTAATTTTTCGTCAATTATAATTAAATCAGCTTTCAGATCAACTGCCAGGCTTATGGCTTCCAACTCTCCTTTATCAAGAAGGTGTTGATATTGGCTTACGTTCGAAAGATTGTCAGACTTATAGATTTTGATCCAAGCTGAAGATTTAAACTCCGAAAGATTATGTCCTTTAATTTCAAGCCTTAAAATTTCTTTATTAACTGCTTCCGGGATAATTATCTGACCATAGATTAATTTTAATAAATTCAGGCAATTAATTTGTATTAAATAACCGATGCAAGATGTATCACTTACAATTATCTTTTGCATGTCTTTTAGCCGTTTCAATATCTCTCAGGATATTTTCTTCATCAAAAATAGATATCTCCCTTTTGCCTAATTCTTTGACAAAATCCATCCAATGTAGCCCTGCAAACTTTGCTGCTATGTAAAATGAATAATCCGCTTTTTCATAAAGCATGATTGCAATTTCTAAACGAATATTTTTTTCCTGATCGGGGGTCAGGATTAATTCCTTTTCATCGATGCTAATCATATTCTTTGTGTGAATGATACTTACTCAAAGGTACTATAAAAATAAGGCGTCTTCGCCTCAAACTCCGCGCTGCAGGTATCTACCATTTTGTACACTCTTGTTATTCCAAACTCTTTTCTTTTTGCATAAATATCTTCATCAGTACTTCCGTCCTTCAATATCCTCGCAATCTGTTCATCACCAAAACCAAGATGCTTCGCCTTTCCCAGGAGCTCCGGGGTAATCGTTTCCAAAGTCGTTTTAATCAGCGCCTTTTCGCACTCACATATTTTCTGAATCTGGTAAATGAACCATCTATCGATGCCGGTAGATTCGCAGATACGGCGCACACTTACGCCGATCATAAGTGCATCCTTAATTCTGAAGATGCGATCCCACTTTGGAATTTTAATATACTCAATAATTTCTTCCGCATACATCAGGCTTTTGCCATAATAGCCTAAGCCAACTGCTTCATTTTCCAAACTCTGACATCCTTTTTGAATCGCTTCGGCAAAGCTCCGGCCTATTGCCATTACTTCGCCAACGGATTTCATTTGCAACCCCAGTGTATCATCTGCGCCTTTAAATTTATCAAAATTCCAGCGTGGAATTTTTACAATTACATAATCCAGTGCCGGTTCAAAATATGCTGAAGTTGTTTTAGTGATCTGGTTCTTTAATTCATCCAGCGTAAATCCAATAGCTAACTTAGCAGCAATCTTAGCAATAGGATATCCTGTAGCCTTACTAGCAAGAGCCGATGACCTGCTTACCCGAGGATTTATTTCGATAGCGATAATATCTTCTGTTTGCGGATTCAAAGCAAATTGCACATTGCATCCGCCGGCGAAATTTCCCAAATCTCTCATCATCGCAATTGCGGTGTTGCGCATCTTTTGAAAGGCAGTATCACTTAATGTCATAGCCGGTGCAACTGTTATTGAATCGCCGGTATGAATTCCCATGGGGTCAAAATTTTCTACAGTACAAATGATAACTACATTATCATTCCCATCCCGTAATAACTCCAATTCAAATTCTTTCCATCCCATCATCGCTTTCTCTACGAGTACCTCGTGCATAGGCGAAGCAGTAAGTCCCCGGTTTAGCGCCTCATCCAGTTCAAACTTTGAATACACTAAACTTCCACCCGTTCCTCCAAGCGTGAAAGAGGGCCTTATAACTAAAGGAAAACCGATCTCTTGTGCAAACTCTTTTCCTTCCAAAAAAGAATTCGCTGTTTTTGCCGGCGCCACCGGAACGCCCATTTCTATCATCCACTTCCTGAATTTTTCCCTGTCTTCAGCCTTATCAATTGCTTTAATGTCAACACCGATCAATTTAACTTTGAACCTTTCCCATACACCTAGCTCATCGCCTTCCTTACAAAGGTTTAGCGCCGTTTGTCCTCCCATAGTCGGCAATACCGCATCAATGTTATTCTCTTCAAGAATTTTTTCTATACTTTCTATCGTAAGAGGAAGCAGATAAACTTTATCAGCCATCATGGGATCAGTCATAATGGTCGCAGGGTTGCTATTGATCAAAATGACCTCAATGCCTTCTTCCCTTAAACTGCGTGCGGCCTGGGTTCCGGCATAATCAAACTCACAAGCCTGGCCTATAATTATTGGGCCCGAACCGATGATTAAAACAGATTTAAGAGAACTATCCCGCGGCATTTTTTTATGTTGAATGGCGCCAAAAATAAATGTAAAAATTGACAGGGTAGAAGAAATTTTTTGTATTAAAACTTTGAGGAAAAAGTATACTTAATGAACTCTTAATAAAGTTTTACAGATCAGGTGTTGATGCATTTTTCTTTTAATCGCTTAAAAGGCACTACTGACTATTGGGCAAATTGATAGTTAATGATCATAAAAAAGCAGGCCTCAAAAAGCCTGCTTCTCTGCATATTTTCAATCAATAAATCATTGCAATGCTACCTTTACAATTATTGCTTTTATTATAAGCCTAGCTTCCATATAACTCCTTATACAATTTTTTTACAACATATAACTTTTCAATCCATTCGTTTTCTCCTTTGGATTTTACTTCATCCATAAACTGTTCAACTTTTTCCACAGTGTTTTCAGCCTCATCGAGTAAATCACTTGTTTTATTTTTAAGCTGGCGGAAAAAAGCGTCTCTCTCTTCTTTAGGCATACTATAAAATTCTAGAAGCGCCACTCCGATAGATGCGCCCAGAATGATTGCTGCAATTGTCGACGATTTAGCCATGGTAATAATTTTAAAGTTTTTCGGCGTTATTTTGTAATTATATGAATATGTTTCTTTCTGAAGAGAATACCTTACACAAACCGTTCCTGTTTTTTTTTCTTAGTCTTTTTTATACCCAGGTCGAGGCGCAGATATTTGCTCCTAAAAATTATCCGAAAGATTATTTCATTTATCCTGTTGAAGCAAAGATCGGACTGGTGGCAAACTTTGGTGAGTTGAGGCCAAACCACTATCACATGGGCCTGGATTGTCGTACTGACCAGGCGGTAAATAAAACGATAAAGGCTGCTGCTGCTGGTTTTGTATCGCACGTGAAAGTGGAGCCTTTTGGGTTTGGTCAGGCCATTTATATACAGCATCCAAACGGATTGACAACTCTTTATGCCCACCTTAATTCGTTTTTTCCTGCCTTGGAGCAATACGTAAAAGAGCAGCAGTATAAACAGCAATCGTGGAAAGTTTATCTAGATATTCCTCCTGAATTATTCCCTGTAAAACAGGGACAGTTTATTGCGAAAAGTGGGAGTACCGGTGGCTCACAAGGGCCACACTGTCACTTTGAAATAAGAGACACTAAAACGGACAAAGTATTAAATCCTCTTTTATTTGGATTTCCTATTGTTGACGATGTACCGCCAACAATTGTTCGTTTGGCCATGTACGATAGGTGTACGAGCGTTTACAGTCAATCTCCTAAATTATTCGGCCTGAAAAAAGTGGGTGGACACTACATTACTACTTTACCTATAATTCCTGTGAATACTGATAAGATAAGTTTCGGTATTACAGCTAATGATAAGGTTACCGGATCGGCAAATGCGAATGGTATATACGAAGCCACTCTTTATCTTGATGGCAACCCGATAGCAGGCTTTCAACTCGATAGTATAAGCTATAGTGAAACCAGGTATCTTAATGCGCATATCGACTATAAGACACGTGCTTCAGGCGGCCCATATATTGAACATCTTTCACGATTACCAGGTTATCCAAAAAATGGTGTTTATAAAGATATAAATGGTGATGGTGTGATTGAATTGACTGATGATAGCATTCACCTGGTGAGTATAGTTGTGACAGATACTTATGGCAACGCTTCGACGTTAAATTTTAAAATACAAAAAGGAATCATCAGAGAAAATGCGCGTCTGGGCGATACCGCTTCTTACCAAAACCATACAGAATTTCATCCTGGATTTGTGAACATTTTTGAAAGTGAAGATCTTCAGTTAATTCTAAGCCCGGAAGATTTATATGATTCTGTTTCGTTTGTTGAATCTAAAAAAAGCTCTGGTGATTTAGCATCATATTCTGCTATTTTTTCTTTACAATCTGGATTGGTACCTGTTCATACTTATTTTACAATAAGGATAAAAGTTAATAAGGACGTACCGCCTGAGTTGCAAGAAAGAATGTTGATGAAAAGAAAATGGAAAGATAAAACTGAAGTAGTCAAAGCAATAAAGAGCGGCGAATGGTACACAGCAAAGTTTCGTGAGTTCGGAAATTTTGAATTGATTGCAGACGGGAATGCTCCCACGATAGGAGGAGGCTTTGCAGAGAACACTAATCTTTCAAAAGTCAGCCGGATCGTTTTTATCCCAAAAGATAATAACGATGAAATAAACAATTTCAACGCTATGCTGGACGGTAATTGGTTAAGATTTACAAATGATAAGGGGCGGACTTTTATTTATCAATTTGACGAAATGTGCTCACGAGGGAATCATGAATTAATAATTTCGGTGGAGGATGAAGCAGGAAATGTAGCTAAAAAAATTCTTCACTTTAAAAGGTAAAACCAATGATACAACTACAGGAAGGAGATAAGGCTCCTGATTTCAAATCGAAAGACCAAAACGGCAAATCAGTTAATCTTAAAGATTTTAAGGGCCAGAAAGTAGTGCTTTACTTTTATCCTGAAGACGATACACCTACCTGCACTATTGAAGCCTGTAATCTTCGCGATAATTATGCGCTGCTAAAAAAGAAAGGACTTAATGTTTTGGGCGTAAGTCCTGACGACGAGAAAAAGCATAAAAAATTTGAAGAAAAATATAATTTGCCTTTTACATTGATTACGGATCCTGAAAAGACAATAATTGAAAAATATGGTGTGTGGGGAGAAAAGAACATGTACGGAAGAAAATATATGGGCTTGTTACGCACGACTTTTTTAATTGATGAAAAAGGTAAGATTGTAAAAATCTTCAAAAAGCCCCGGTCTAAAAATCACTCGGAGGAAATAATTAAGGCATGGGAAACTTTGACGTAAGAGGCAACCACGGCCTTGATCTAATTACAATACGGATTAAGGAAAATTCTTGGATAGCAAAGCTTGCAGCTATTAAATTGAAGTCTCCTGATGTAGCAATTGTTATAGGAAGAACCATTCATTTACACGGGGTAAAGAAGAAACAATTTCTGGAGAATGAAAAGTGGGTAAAGCATGAAGCTTGTCATTTGCGCCAGTTTGAAAGCCATGGGCATATTTTATTTATTCTAAAATACCTGGCGGAAAGTATCATGCATGGATATTATGATAACAAATATGAAAGGGAAGCCCGTCTCGCAGAAGAAGAATAAGCCAGTGTATGTATGTGAAAGAGGCCAATCATTCTAAATAGCTGGAACTATGATAACAAAAGATAGCAGCCTGGAAAGTCTTTTAAAATCTTATGCTAATGAATTTCACCAGGTTGTGAAATTTAATACTTCAACTGAAAAGTTAGTGGCGCTCGACTTCACTGAAAATAATGTGGAGCTAAATAGAATTAATATAAAGGATGTAAAAGAATTCAGCAATTATGTTTTTGAGACATTGCAAAGGAAGGCTGCCAAATTCGGTTTTGGAGGTTACAATGAGCTAAGAGTATTGTACAGCCGTAGTAATCTTTTTAATGGCAGTCTTACAGAGAAGGAAAATCTTATTTCAAATGAAGAGCCAAGAAGATTGCATATTGGAATTGACATCTGGGGCGCAGAAGGCACAGAAATTTATGCTCCTCTCGGGGGCACTGTTCATAGTTTCGCCTTCAATAATTATTTTGGAGATTACGGGGTAACAATTATTTTGAAGCACCAGGTAGAAGCAATTACCTTTTTTACATTGTATGGCCATCTTAGTCTCAGAGATATTGAAGATCTTAAAGAAGGACAAGAATTAAATCGTGGAGAAATCTTCGCACACTTCGGCAGGTCTGAAGAAAATGGCCACTGGCCACCCCACTTACATTTTCAAATTGTAGAAGATATGGGAAATTATAAAGGCGATTATCCGGGAGTATGTAAATTTTCTGAAAGGGAAGAATATCTTAAAAACTCACCGGACCCGGATATCATACTGAAAATGAGAAAATTTATTACGGAATAAAGTATATGAAACGGCATAATAATCCGTTAGTACATTCGCAAGCAACCCTAATCGAACTTTTTTCTACTGAAATCGTATATATAAGCCTATATCACCGCCTGATAAAATGTACTTTTGTAAATTAATTTCTGAACATGAATATTACTCCTGGTCCCTTACTCAAAGCAATTGATGATCCCAATGATCTCAAAAAGCTAGACCGCAGCCAGCTTCATGAATTGTGCGAAGAATTACGTCAATACATAGTGGATGTTGTGAGTGTTCACGGGGGTCATTTTGGCGCAAGCCTCGGTGTAGTCGAGTTAACAGTTGCCCTTCAATATGTTTTTAATACACCTTACGATCAATTAGTTTGGGATGTGGGTCACCAGGCGTACGGCCACAAAATACTTACGGGCCGCAGGGATAATTTTGTAACCAATAGAAAATATAAAGGACTAAGCGGATTTCCTAAGAGAAGTGAAAGCGAGTATGATACTTTTGGCGTAGGCCATTCCTCAACTTCTATATCAGCAGCTTTGGGTATGGCTATGGCCTCACATTATAAAGGTGAAGATGACAGAAAACACGTAGCAATAATTGGCGATGGAGCTATGACAGCCGGAATGGCCTTTGAAGCTTTGAACCACGCTGGCATCGAGAAAAGTAATTTGCTTATTATTCTCAATGATAACTGCATGAGTATTGACCCAAATGTGGGAGCTTTAAAAGAATACCTAACGGATATTACCACGTCACAGACTTATAATAAGCTGCGGGATGATTTCTGGAAAGCTTTAGGTAAGCTGCCGGCGAAAAGATTTTCCCGTAAGATTGTTTCAAAAGTAGAAGCAAGTTTAAAAGGAATATTAAGTAACAGCAGCAATCTTTTCGAAGCACTTAATTTACGTTACTTCGGCCCTATTGACGGACACAACATTATTAAACTGGTAGATATATTAAAAGACATAAAAGATATACCAGGTCCGAAACTATTACACATAAAAACTGTCAAAGGGAAAGGCTACCAGTTAGCAGAAAAAGATCAGACTGTGTGGCATGCACCGGGATTATTTGATAAGATAACAGGTGAAATTTATAAAAAGAAATTTGATATTCCTCAGCCACCAAAGTACCAGGATGTATTTGGGCACACTATCATTGAGCTGGCCGAGAAGAATGAAAAAATTATGGGTGTTACACCAGCAATGCCAAGTGGATGCTCCCTGAAATTGATGATGGACAAAATGCCAGACCGTGCTTTTGATGTGGGTATATGTGAACAGCACGCTGTTACTCTCAGTGCAGGACTGGCAACACAGGGCATGCGGGTTTTTTGCAATATTTACTCTTCGTTTATGCAAAGGGCTTACGACCAGGTTGTTCATGACGTAGCAATACAAAACCTTCCGGTAGTTTTTTGCCTGGACAGAGCAGGTCTTGTAGGTGAAGATGGTCCAACACATCATGGTGCTTATGACATAGCGTATATGCGCTGCATTCCAAACATCGTCGTAAGTGCACCAATGAATGAAAGTGAACTGCGGGATCTCATGTATACTTCTCAGCTAGAATCAACTAAAAGCCCGTTTGTAATACGTTATCCACGCGGAGCCGCAGTTAAGCCCGAATGGAAAACCAAGATGAAAGAGATTCAAATTGGCAAAGGAAGAAAGATAAAAGATGGGGAAGAAATCGCTATACTTACGTTTGGCCATCCGGGTAATTTTGCAGCTTCTGCAATAAGGGAACTGGCCGGAGAAGGACTTAATCCTGCACACT
The DNA here is from genome assembly GCA_040002575.1 of Ginsengibacter sp. Taxonomy (GTDB): domain Bacteria; phylum Bacteroidota; class Bacteroidia; order Chitinophagales; family Chitinophagaceae; genus Ginsengibacter. The sequence goes on along the minus strand of JBDUEG010000009.1, from coordinate 14,026 downwards.
ATGATATGCGGTTTGTAAAACCTCTGGATGAAGAAATGCTTCATGAAGTTTTTAAAAAATATTCTAAGATAATTACGGTAGAAGATGGAACAGTAAAAGGTGGGTTTGGATCTGCAATCCTGGAGTTTATGTCAGAACATAACTACCATGCACAGGTAAAAATCTTAGGAATTCCAGATAGAATTATTGAGCACGGCACTCCCAATGAACTTTATAATGAAATAGGCATTGATGCAAACCACATTGCAGAAGCCATAAGGAATATGGCTAAAATTGAAGTGAATAAGCTAATTGCAGGATAACACTTTCGGAATTATAATACATCTGGGGATAGCTATTAATTTACTCCTCCAACCCTTGTAGGCGATTTTTGCTCTGGCCATTTAGCGGGTTCGCCAGTCTTACTATCTACAGGCAAAGTAGACTTTTCACGAGATGTTTTATGTGGGTCTTCGCAAGCCATATAAACCAATATTGCTGTAAGGATAACATTGTTGCGCACATCATCGAAAACAATTTTATCGTAAGTATCCCTGTTTGTATGCCAGGTGTAAATACCATATAGCCAGCTGTTAGAACTTAATGAAAACGCCGGCGCTCCTGCTGCTACAAACGAAGCAAAGTCAGAGCCGCCCCGACCGGGACTTCCAGGGAAGCTGGTTTCAATTGGGGTTCGAATGCTATCCGGCACAGCTGCAAGCCAACGACCAATATATTCATAAGAGTTTAAAAATCCCTGGCCTTGTATGTTTACCACTCTGCCCGTACCATTATCCTGGTTAAAGACTGCCTGAATGTTTTTTATAATTTCAGGATGATCTTCTACAAATGCTCTTGAGCCGTTAAGGCCCTGCTCTTCGCTACCCCAGTTTCCTATTAATATGGTTCTTTTCGGATGGGGATAAATCTTTTTCAAAATTCGTATCGCCTCCATCATTGTGATGGTGCCGGTTCCATTATCAGTAGCGCCTGTACCTCCGTCCCAGGAATCAAAGTGTGCAGATAACATTACAAATTCTTCAGGGTATACCGTCCCTTTGATCTCTGCAATTGTATTAAATGTAGGTTGCATTCCCGTTTCTTTCGAATTTGCAAGGATACTTATTTTAGGCGAAGGGCCATTTTCAGTAAGCCGGTAAAGCAAGCCATAATCTTCCAAAGCAATATCCACTGTCGGTATTCTTGTAGTGGTAGCTCCGAAAATCTTATCAACTCCAAAACCGGAGGACCAGTTGTTTGTAATTATGCCCAGGGCTCCCGCACTCTCCAGCATTGGCGGTAATGTCTTCGTGGTATACCCTGTATTCGAAATTCTTTTCCCCCATAATGTTTTTAAAGAATCGCGGTTGCTTTTCATTTTTTGTACGGATTCTTTTTTACCAAATTCTTCCCAGTTATAATCAGGGCGGCCGGTAGGCTGATTTATTGAAATCATTACAAATTTTCCTTTCACTGCGGGGAGCCACTTTTGAAAAGCTATTGAATCCTGCTCGTAAGGAAGTATAATTACTTCAGCAGTTACAGCTTTTCCTTTTGTAGACGGGCTCCAGGCAAGTTGCGTTCCTTCCAAAGACTTAACCCATGGCGAGACCATATCTATATGGGTAATTCCTCTTTCCCAACCACGCCATTCACCCCATTTTTCATTGTGTGCTGATATGTCCCATTCTTTATATTTCGAAACCGCCCAATCATGGGCTTGCTGCATTTTCGGGCTTCCGACAAGCCGGGGACCTATTTCATCAAAAAGCTGGTGGGCCAGTTTTTCCAATTGTGAATTGCTGGTCGCTTCTTTTATAATTGATGAAACAAGGGCACTATCATTTTTTTGCTGTGCGAAAATTATAGCGAAAGAAAGGGTTAGAAAAACAGAAAAGCAGCATCTTAATGTTTTCATGGTTTAATAATTAAATTAAGTGGAGTTATTTCCACCGGGCGCTCAAATGTAATTCTATAATTAATTCAATGACGCATCAACAATGATTTCCTGTGATGGCGTAAAATCTTCCATGCGATTCTCATTATACTCAATTATAAAATTGTTTATTCCCTGCCCCATCATTATTGAAAAGTATTTCTGCTGAATCAGTTCAAGCATATTGAGAAAAAGAAAAATGGCGTGAATGCGGTTTTCAGATACATCAAATATTTTTTCAAATGAAACGTGTCTTTCTTTTCTTACAAGATCAAGCATGTATTTTCTGCTGCCCTCCATCGTATAATCATAGCGTACAACAGTGTGTACCGGCCTATGTCTTTTTTCATGAAGCCTTTGTGCAACTTTCTCGAAAGCTCTCATCAACTTGAATAAAGAAACAGCCTGGATCTCTGTACCTTCTGCAGCTTCATCCCCTATTTTAGAAAGCTCATCCTGTATGTTACCCCGCTTAGCCATCAGCATACGTAAAGCTTCCAGTTCACTCATTTTTTCAGAAGCCTCTTTGAATCTTTTGTATTCCAATATTTTGTCAACAAGCTCCTGTCTTGGATCAATTTCATTTCCTTGCTGGTCAAGCTCCTTGCGGGGCAAAAGCATTTTAGCTTTTATACGCATAAGAGTGCTTATGAACAAAATGAATTCACTGCTTAGTTCGATGTTGAGTGCTTCGCTTTTATGAATGTACTCCAGGAATTCGTTAGTGATTTTGGTGATGGGAATATTATATATGTCCAGTTCATCTCTTTCAATGAAAAATAACAGGAGATCGAAAGGGCCTTCAAATTGCGGAAGTTTTATTTGATATATTTCTTTTTCCATTCTAAAGCTTTATACAGTATTTTATGGATCGAATGATCTTAAATAATCTAAAGATTCAAGTTAAAAAAAATCCCGGTGATAAAATCAGCGGGCGTAAAAAAAGAGTGTGATCCGGATGCACTTTCCTCATTTATCATCATGATTTCTTTTGTGCATTTTAATCCTGTCATGCCCTAATCGTGCATTTACTCCAATGCCTAATATCGATTTACTCTGAAGAGCCGGGTGGTCTTTGAAATAGCCAAACTTTTTAATGTCGTCATCATAAGCAAGGTCAAGGCTGTACAATGCATCGAGCCAATTATTTATTTTGAACACAAAAGTATTCATCCAAAATACATCTACATTGCCAGGTGTATCATGATTGAAATCTGAAAATAAATCCAGTCGGCCGGTATACGAAATATTATGACAAATCTCTCTATTATAAGCAACGGAGATATAGGGCCCAATTTGATATTGTATAGTTTTTTTCGGATCCACTCCATACAATTCAGCAACCGACTTTTCAGTGACAGCCCTGTTTTTTTCATTAATCATTTCAGTTGGAATTATTCCTCCCTGGTATATATAACCATAAGGTGAGTTTGACACGAGAACTCCCCGAAAGCCTAACAACGTTCCATAGACGCTTAGGTTACTTTTTTGATAATTGACGCCAATAGGAGCAAGAGTTAGATAAGCAGGTGCGAAAAATCCTGACGTTCTTCTTTTGAGGCCCTGGTTAAGGTAGTCGCGATCATACCCATTTGAAAACTGTGATCTGAAATTGAATGCAGCACCTATTCCGAAATTGGGCTTCTTTTTCAACTTGATTCCTAACGTTGAAAAAAGATCAACCTTATCATCATTTTTAATTGTAGCATATTCATCATTATTTATCAATCCGTATGAAGCAACCAATGAATTATTGAAGTACCATCTTTTTTTTGTGAGGTTCGCGTACGCATTTAGAAAAGCATTTGCAGAAACTGAAAATACATCATTTCCCGAAGCCCAATTCTTACTGCCGGCCTGTCCTGCAACAGCAAAAATTCGTAGGCCTCTTGTCCAGGTAGCTTTATTAGACTGAATATGTTCCTTTTTTTTGCTCTCTGATTTCTGCTGAGCAAAACAAGAAAAGCAAAACATAAACAAAGCCAGGAAAGTCAATTTCTCTTTCATGATAGTTCAGTATTGATAAACAAAGTTTAGAATAGTCATCACCCGGATACAGGAATATAGTTACGAAAATAAGTTTTTTTCCTAAACGTGAAAGCTCAATACTTTATGCTAAACATAAGAAGCATATCATTATACTTAAGGCAGTGCATATTTTGAAACTTACGGTAAGATATAATCAGGATTTCTTTAACTCATCCCTTATCTCCATCAATAATGTATCAGTAGAGGATGGCGCCGCAGGCGCTGCTTCTTCTTTCTTTTGCATTGCAGCAATTGACCTGATGAGAGAAAAAATAACCAGGGCAATCACAATAAATTTTATAACTGCCGCAAGGAAATTGCCGTATTTTACTTCTCCCCACTTCAATTGCGATATATTTTCCGCGCCTACTGCCTTTAGCGCTGGTGTTAACAGCAATGGGGTAATGATATCATCTACCAACGATGAAACAATTGCCCCGAAAGCTGCTCCGATTATAACAGCAACCGCTAAATCCATAACATTACCTTTTACCACAAAGGCTTTGAAATCTTTAATAAAGCTCATAAGATTTATTTTAATTAATAATGAAGAATAAAATTATTTTTTTAAACCGGGATACTGCATGTTCAGCTCTTTCAAAGTATCACGCAATGTTGAAGCAATTATATATTCTTTATACCAGTTCTGATCGCTTGGCACAATTGTCCACGGTATTACATTGCAATTCTCAAAACAGTCTTCATACATTTCCATATAGACATCCCAAAGCTTTGACTCGTCAAAATCCTTCTCGTTGTATTTCCACATTTTTGAAGGGTCTTTTATTCTTTCATTCAACCTTTCCTTTTGTTCTTCATGGGAAATGTGCAGGTAAAATTTAAGCACAATAGTATTATTATCATTTAACAACAATTCCTCCCAATCGTTAATGGCCTTCATTCTTTTTCGGGCTGTTTCATCATCGCACCACTTATGAACTCTTGTTATTAAAATATCTTCGTAATGACTGCGGTTAAAGATTTCTATCATTCCTTTAGCTGGAGCATGCTGGTGTATGCGCCATAAAAAATCATGACTTAGCTCTTCTGCAGTGGGAGCTTTAAAGCTTGTGACATTGACACCCTGCGGATTCATGGATGTAAAGACATTTCTTACCACTCCATCTTTTCCTCCCGCATCCATTGCTTGTATTACAACAAGTATTGAATGCTTGCTCTCTGCAAATAAAAGATTTTGGAGATCATTTAGCTCTTCAAGTATTTTGACCGTTTTATCCTTTGTCTCTTGTTTTTCAAATTCTTTTCCAGCCCTCGTACTTATATTTTTCAGCTTTATCCCGCTCATTATGATATTCTTTTTTAAGATGAATTTAGTTTATTCCAAGGGGCATTAATAAACAAAATAAAAATACATCTTTGAGGTGAAAATTTTCATTTTGAATAAAGAACTCGTAAGCTGGATATTTTTCTCAGTACTATCAATTATATGGGGAAGCTCATTTATCCTAATGAAAATTGGTATGCAGACGCTATCAGTTTACCAGGTTGCTTCATTAAGAATTGCTTCTGCAGGAATTGCCTTGCTCCCACTTACGCTTCAGCATATACGCAGTATACCCATAAATAAACTCGGAGTGGTTTTCTTATCGGGCGTATTAGGAAGCCTTTTTCCGTCTTTTTTATTTTGCATTGCTGAGACAAAGATCGACAGTGCACTGGCAGGAACATTAAATGCACTTACACCCATTTTTGCAATTCTCGCCGGTATTTTAATTTTTGGACTACAGATTTCTTCAAAAATGGTTGCCGGAATTTCAATTGCTTTCCTGGGAAGTATTTTGCTTTTACTGAGCAAAGGATTAAAGGACAGTACTAATATTTTCTATTCGTTGCTTATCGTTTTAGCCACCATTTCTTATGGCATCAACGTAAACATGGTTCAAAAATATTTATCTAAGATCAGTTCGCTAAAGATAGCTTCAGTGGGATTATCACTATGCGCAATACCGGCATTACTTGTGCTGTGGGTCACAGGATATTTTAAAGTGTTTACCAATACGGACACCCTGGAAGGAACTCTGGCAGCATCAACCCTTGGAATATTTGGAACTGCAATAGCTAACATTCTTTTTTATATGCTAATTAAAAGAGCAGGCGTATTGTTCACGTCAATGGTAACGTATGGAATTCCGGTTGTAGCAATTTTCTGGGGTATTCTTGATCATGAGAGTATTGGCTGGAAGCAAATCATTTCTCTCATTGTAATTCTTACCGGGGTATATATCGCAAATCGAAAAGGCAAAGTTGTAGTAATAGCAGATTAAGATTTTTCTGCAACCAGCAAATCCTTTCTCAATTCTTTTGCTGTTTTAGAGCTTCCATCATGACTCCAGCCCGGTGGCATTATCAGGTATTTTAGTTTTACGGAGAGCGGTAATTTTTTCCTTAAGTCTCCGGAAAGAGATTTCCATTCGTGAAAAATTATCTTTGAAAGATGGTAAGGATTTTCCAGCCTTTTTGTGAGACCGTATTTTACGGGATCATGCACCACCTCTTCCTGGAATGTTCCAAATAGCTTATCCCAGATTATAAGAACCATTCCCATATTCTTATCAAGATACCGGACGTTACTGGCATGATGAACACGATGGTGAGAGGGGCTTACAAAAACTGCTTCAAACCATGGGGGCATTTTATTAATATACTGGGTATGTACAAGTATGCCATATATCTGGGTAAGCGAATACATAAAAACGATGTCGATAGGCCTGAAGCCCAGCAAAACGAGTGGTAAAAAATAAATGAACCGGTAGAGCGGCTGTAATACAGAAGACCGGAAGCCGGTTGTTAAATTAAATTCTTCCGAAGAATGATGTGTTACGTGCACTGCCCAAAAGAACCGGCAATAATGATCAACCCGGTGCTCAACATAAAAAGCAATGTCTTCTAAGAGAAAAAGTAATATCCAGTATAAAACCGGGTTGAATGAAAAATCAACGAAATGAAAATTAAAAATTGAAGCAAGAATTACCAGGTAAATAGCTCTGAAAATAAGATCGATGCTACCATTCAACGTACATAAATACACATTCATTAAAGTATCCTTTAAAGAATAATATTTTTTAAGATGTAGATGACTAAGAAATATTTCGAACCCGATAACGACGAGATACAGTGGAGTAGTTATTAATAGAAGTAATTGTTCTTTTAACATTCTCTAGAATCTTAAACAGACATGATTTCTTTTTCTTTTGAAGCAAGATGCTTTTCAACAAGTGAAATATAATCATTAGTAATTCCTTGCATTTCCGCTTCAGCATCCTTCAAGGCGTCTTCACTAATGATTCCGTCTTTTTGTAATTTTTTAATCTGCTCAATCGAAATCCTGCGGATATTTCTAATGGCAACTTTCGCATGTTCCCCTTCGGCATTACTTCTTTTCACCAGCTCCTTTCTTCTCTCTTCTGTAAGCGGGGGTAAAAATAACCTGATTATATTTCCATCATTTTGTGGATTTATTCCAATATTAGCTGCGATAATTGCCCGTTCTATAGGCTGAAGCATATTTTTTTCCCATGGCTGAATCGTAAGAGTCCTTGCATCCATAACACTAAGGTTGCCAACCTGGTTAATAGGAACCGGATTACCATAATAATCTACAACTATACCATCAAGCATTGTTGGATTTGCCTTGCCCGCTCTTATTCTTGTAAGTTCTGTTTCTAAATGATCAATTGCTTTTATCATCGAAAGCCTGCCGTCTTCCAAAATTTCTGAAAGGTCTTCTGTCATGTCATAAATTTATAGTAACCAAAATTCATTCACCCTGAATGATGAATACTTAAAAAGTGAACAAAATTAATGAAAACGGGTCGATAAATAAGTTAATAAGACTTAATCCTGCTCAACGGGTTCGCCGGCAAGCGTAAGTATTTTATGGGATTTAAGAATGGATTCTTTTTTACTTCGACTTGAAAAAGTGACGGCTTTAAATTTGGGTCTGCTATAATAAACAATGCTTACTAATAAAACTGATGCTGTTGTTAGTGCTAATATTGTGATGGTTGTTCCATATGAGCGAAGCAGGAGAGCAAGGCTTATCAATAAGATATTTGTAACAACACAGACAATAGAAATCATTTTGTGACTAAGGCCAAAGTCGAGTAAGAAATGATGAATGTGATTTCTGTCGGGGCTAAAAGGAGACCTGCGATTTATAATTCGTAAGCTCACCACTCTCAAGGTGTCAAAAAGAGGTACAATAAGAATAGCAAATCCCAGTGCAGGAGCCGAATCCAAAACAAAGCCAAGTGTAGGATCAGAGGCTACGGCAATAAATTTTATAACAAATATTGAGTTTAATAATCCAATAAGTAAAGAGCCGGTATCACCCATGAATATTTTAGCTGGAGAAAAATTATATATTAAAAAACCTACGAGGCTGCCTGAAAGAGCGAATGCCATTACAGCATACATGAGCTGTGAAGTCGCTAAAAAATAAACTCCAAAGATTACTGAAGTAAGTAAGCCAAGACAGCCGGCGAGACCATCCACACCATCAATGAGATTAAAAGAATTTGTGATAACAACGATAGTAAAAAGGCTTAGTAGTATACTCGCCGTATGAGGAATTTCATATATCCCGAGAAATCCGTGCATGTTACTGATCTGCACACCACCAAATTTAATAATTATAGCTGCTGCCACGAGTTGTCCTATGAATTTTTTAGTGGCCGAAAGAATTAAAATGTCATCTTTTATACCTAGAAAAAATATAACCATCATTGCTGCTATAAAATATTGCAGCACTGACGCCGCTGAGGGAGGAACTCCTATTAATGTAGCCATAATAAAACCCGCGAATATACCAAGACCACCCAAAGTAGGAATTACTACTTTGTGAACTTTTCTTTCATCAGGCTCATCGAAAAATTTCTTTTCTTTTGCAACCTCTATTATAACGGGTATTGAAAAAAACGTAATCAAAAACGCTAAACCCCCGCTCAGTAAGATATTATCCATGCCTAATTATTAAGTAAGCAATTTGTTACAAAAGTATAATTAAGTTCCTAGTAAAGTTATATAATACTGAAACATGTAATTAATTTGTAATAAAAAGCATGAAAGATTTATTGACCTTTTATTTTAATAGATAACGACAAGTTCCTACACTTATTACATAGCTCTTCACTACCCTGTTCTATTCTAATATTTTTTCATCTGCCGCACTCGCTACTACAGCCGCGCCCATCTTGTTAATTGGATTTTTCCGGTTCTCATCAAATTGAACCTGATTATTTAAAATATCAATGCCCGCAAAAATTGCCGCATTGAAAGAAGAAATATCAGCCATATTCTTTCCTGCAATGTCAAATGCTGTTCCATGGTCGGGACTGGTGCGAATTGCCGGTAACCCTGCAGTAAAGTTAATGCCTTCAGTAAATGAAAGTGATTTAAAAGGAATTAGTCCCTGGTCGTGGTACATTGCCAGCACTGCATCAAACTTGTTTTGATGCCCACGGGCGAAAAAAGCATCAGCGCTAAATGGACCAGATACAAGCATATTATGCTGTTTCGCTTCCTTGATGGCAGGTTTAATGATTTGCTCTTCTTCGCTTCCAACAAGTCCCTCATCACCCGCGTGTGGGTTTAAGGCAAGTACTGCGATTTTTGGCCTCTCAATGTTAAAATCTCTTTTAAGTGAGGCATGCAAAATATTTAATTTACTCAAAATCCTTTCTTTTGTGATAAGGCTGGCAACATCTTTTATGGGTACATGCTCTGTTACAAGTCCTACCCTGAAATCAGAAGATGTAAGCAACATTAAGACATCGCTTATTCCAAAAAAATCCTGAAAAAAGGGTGTATGCCCCGTATAAGTAAACTCGTTGCTTTGAACATTTTTTTTATGAATGGGTGCTGTCACCAATATGTGAATATGCCCATCCTTTAAAGCCTGTGTAGCAGCCAGAAGGCTCTTACCCGCAAACTCCCCACCTGTCCCGTTCAGTGTCCCAGGGTTTATTGGAATTTCTTCTTCCCAGCAATTTAAAACATTCACCTGCCTGTGATTGATCTTGCTAAAATCTTTAATACTTGAGAAACTGAAATTCAAATCGGGAATGCCTTTTCTATAAAAATTTATGACTTTATTACTTGCAAAAACTATAGGAGTACAAAAATCCAGGAGCCTGTTGTCTGAAAGGGCTTTTAAAATCAATTCCGGTCCAATACCATTTATATCTCCGCAGCTAAATCCAACAACCGGCTTTATTTCTTTAAAATTATAACTCAAAGGTAAAATCTTTAGAATGAGGCATGTAAGTTAGGTAATTATACTCTGCATGGCAAAACTGTACTTGCAAAATTTGCAACTTACCTCGTTAATAGAGACGCCGTTATAACTTATTTGCAACATAATTTCCCACAGGCATACGATTGGAAATACTTCTTGCCAATGTCATCTCATCTGTATATTCAAGTTCGCCACCAAAGGCAATGCCCCGGGCAATCGTAGTTATTATTATTGGTAAGTCCGTTAGTTTTTTGCTTATGTAATAGATAGTAGTGTCTCCCTGGATATTTGGGCTAAGGGCAAAAATTAATTCGCCTGTCTTCTCATTCTGCACCCTGTTTAAAAGTGAATCGATTTGTAATTGGTCAGGGCCTATCCCATCGAGCGGCGAAATAATGCCTCCCAATACATGATAAAGCCCATTGTATTCCTGGGTGCTTTCGATGGCAATCACATCTCTTATACTTTCAACGACGCAGATGATGTTTTGAATGCGGGCTCTATTGTCACAAATATTACAAAGTTCCTTGTCTGAAATATTGTAGCATCTTATGCAAAAATTAATTTCCTGCCTCATCTTAAAAATGGCTTCACTGAAAGATTTGACATCATTCACTTCTTTTTTAAGAAGATGTAGCACCAGCCTTAAAGCAGTTTTTTTACCTATACCAGGAAGTTTTGAAAATTCATTGACAGCATTTTCTAAAAGAGAGGAAGAAAAAATCATTAGGCAAAATTAGGAATTGCGAATTAAGAAAGGTGGTGCTTATATATTTGTGTCGCTACAATGTTATATCTTTTTCATTCTCCCAATTTGCACGTATAGTCAATCTTTGCGGAATGTTATAAACTTTCTCAGGCTGTTTTTTCATCTCATAATTTCCCGGATCCCAGTAGCCGTTCTGGTTGATGTCATCAAGAATGTTTAGTTCATAGTCCCCAGGGTTAAAAATCTTCACACTCCATGTAGTCGATATTAAAGGATAGGAATATGCCACCTCATTATTCGAAAAAAATTGCAGAACAGGGTGTTTAAATTTTTCCAGGTTTTTAAAGTTTAATTTGATACTGCCATAATCGCCATCTTTTTTTGTTTTAAATTGAATAGTATCAGATTTTGCAAGGATGCCCCCCAACGTATCGGTTGCAAAGTCAACGGGAATAACCAATCTATATGCGGTATTTTCCTGCCACCTGGTTTGAATAATAACTTTTTTGCTGGTAGTGTCCAGTCGGACCGATATAGAATTATCGGGATTAAAAAGAGTATCAGTTAATAAAATTTTTGTGCTATCAAAGTTTTTGAGCTTGTTATTAAATGTAAGCGTTAATGGAGTAAGTATATCCTGTAGTCCTGTGTTTAAGGAAGCTGTAAACTTTAATTTTTTATCAGCGGCTGCAATTACGGAAGAGGCTTTTTGGACTGGTTTTTCTTCTGCATAGGCGAGTAAATCTACCGGGGTTGTATTATTATTTACGATTATCGGCGAATCAGAAAATGCAAACAATTCTGTTTTGTTATTATAATATTTCTGGCCACTTTCATCCTTTAATCCAAATAAATGATAAGTGCCGCCTGCAAGATTATTGAACCTAAAATTTCCGGTAGAATCCAGCCTTGTAATATATTTTGGCCTCTTCTTCAACACAGCAGAATCATCAAGGTCATTGTAAAGTAAAACTATTAACGTGCTGTCAGCTTTACCTGTTTGGGCGAGTTTCATTTTCCCCGAAAACTCCAGTGAGTCAATATAAGATCCGGTTGAGAATACATAGGTAAAATTTCTAAAAGGATTGTTTTCATTTATATCCTGTATTGAATTGCCAAGGTCAATACTATAAGTGGTATTAGGTTCCAGCGTATCGCGGATTTTAATGGTGACTACTTTTAATTTATAGTTTATGTCAGGAACAATTTTAGGTGTTGGCGAAACCAATAAGGTTTGCTGCAAGTTCTGCAGCTGTATGTATTCATCAAAATTGAGAGTAATATTTTTCCCGGTAAAGTGTGTTGTTCGGTTGAGCGGTTTAGCTTCTAACAGAATAGGTGGCAATGAATCTCTTGGCCCTCCTATTGGTGCACCTATTTGGGCGCAGCCGCCCGCAATAACTGATAACAGGTAGACCAGGGAAATTGCTGCAAAAAAAACTATTAGGTTTCTTAATCTCATTTAGAAAAAAAGCAAACATAATAGCTTTGTGCATATAAAGATTTTTATTCCTCCTAAAATACTTCTAAATCTCCTGCTCCGCTTCTTCCGGAATTTCATGTAAGGCGATGGCCATATTATTTGTTTTTACAAACTCGCACCAATGGCAATCGGGTTTGCCACAGCCGGTGTAAAAATCATGCTGCTGAATTTTATCCCATGCCATTTTTATTTGTTGCTTCACGGTAGTAATATCTTCCGGGTTGATATAAATTTTTTCTTTCTGGTAAATTTTCTTTTTGTCTGGTTCTATAAAATCAAATTCACTGCTTACGGCAATCCAGTCTCTATTATGATTGTCCAATAATATTTTATAGAAAACTGCCTGCCGCCAGTAGTCGCCCCCGTTGGGGATTTTTTCCTGCGGCGGCTTGAGCTTATCTTTTGCATTATCAACATTACCGGTTTTATAGTCAACCACGTTTACTTCTTTACCATTGAATTCGAGTTTATCCAACTTGCCTTTCAGCGGTACACCATTTACTACCACGCCTTTAATATTTCTTTCAAGTGCAACAATCTTATTGAAACTATGAATATATTTTTCATAATAATTGGTAAGAACATCTTCGCCATATTCCAAACGTCTCGCAAATTGTTCTTTGGTAAAGCTTTCGCGATGGCGGTGCATGTACCAGTTGAAGTCCTGTATAAATTCTTCTCTCGTTGGAAAGACATTATTGTTGTTTTGCATTTTACTGAAAAACTTTTCCAATGCATAATGCACCGCCGAGCCAAACTCTGTTGCTTCGTTTTTTGGTGATGGAATGCGGATAAGATTTTTAAAATAAAATTCCAGCGGGCATTTTAAATAGTTGTTGAGCGCCGTTACATTCATCACAAATCTTTCGAGTAAAGCGGTAATGTATTCCTTCTCTATTTTTTCAATCTCTGGTTGTGCATCATTTTGCAATTGCAATATTTGAAACTCTGCTTCTACCAACGGATCAATAAAAACTTTTTGAGTTTCTAATTCGTGACTGTCTAAAATCTCAACAATGAACATGGATGGCTCCAGTTCTTTTCCATCATTTTTAAAACAACAATAAGAGATAAAAAGTTTTTGTTCAGCACGGGTAAGTGCAACATAAAATAATCTTCTTAACTCTTCACCGGAGGCATCGTCACCCTCTCCGCTTGCGGAGAGGGCCGGGGTGAGGAACATATTATCCGGGAATTTATAACCACCAAAAGGTTTGCGTTTCTTTTCCCACATTGTAGCGTTTACACCAGCAAAGAAAACATATTCAAACTCCAGGCCTTTGGAACCGTGCGCTGTCAATAGGTTCACGCCTTTATCATTGCCGCTTACTTCAATTAATGGCAGAGAAAGTTTCTCGCTTTGCATCAGGTCAAACAACTTAATTAATTGCTTCAGATCAAGATTGGGATTACGATGGGTCTCTTCTTTTATAAAATCAAATAAGCCGGTCAACACTTGCAAGAGCCATAACTTTTCATCGCTCTTCATGATGTAAGTCAATATGCCCGCTTCGCGAATAATGCTTTCAAACAAACCTTGCAGCGTAAGATTGGGAACTTTTGAGATCAAACTTTCCATTGCTTCACTCGCTTTCTTTAGGCCTTCATTCATACCTTGTGTAAACAGATCTCTTA
>JBDUEG010000008.1:0-25499 GCA_040002575.1 Ginsengibacter sp. | reverse complement strand
GTCAAGTATTTTAAAGCGATACCCTAAAAACTGGCCCTTTTTTGCAAATGGAGGTACCTGGTTAAATTTCATAATGGTATCAACCAAAATGCGGGTAACTATACTATCCCCTTTTTTTGCTGCTTTAAATATTTCAATATATTCAGGTGGTAGTTTTGTTGAATCTATTTCCATTAGCTGAGGAATAGAATCGTAAGGGGTTGACATTAATGAATCATTATAATAACTAAATGCTTTGAATTGAATAGTGTTGCCATATTTGATTTCATTGCCACCACTTCCATCAATGATTTTGTATTCCAGGCCATTTTTTGTTTTTATAAATTTTCGTTCTTTACATCCTGCAACCATAAATAAAATTGAGGCAGCTGCCAGGAAAATTGATTTGTTCATGTTTATTTTTTTAAAATTGATAACTTGTTAATTGCTCTTTGTTCTCCTTAATCGCTTCTTTAAATTGACGAACTACTTCTTCAAGCGGCTCCGAATTTTTGCCACCGGCTGCATTAAAATGGCCGCCTCCGTTGAAATATTTGCGTGCAAATGTATTGACATCGAATCCACCTTTACTTCTAAACGAGCTTTTGCGTTCATCGCCACGATCTATGATTACCGCCGCAAGCTTGATGCCTTTTATGCTTAGGGGAAAATTTACGAGTCCTTCAGTATCGCCGGTTTTTACATTGTATTTAATAAGGTCTTGTTGGGGTATGGAGATAAGCGCCGTATTATATTCATAAAAAACTTCCATACGGTTCAATAAGATGTTTCCAAAGAATCTGAATCTTCCCTCAAGAAAATTATCGAAAAGGTTTTCATGAACATGACTGTGCTCAAGCCCTCTATCCTTAAGCTCTGCAATCATCCGGTGTACGCTTGATGAAGTGGAGGTAAATCTGAAAGATCCCGTGTCAGTCATAACGCCAGCATACAGGCATTCTGCAACCTCAGGATTTATTAAATCCTTATTACCGCTTTGCATAATAACATCGTACACCATTTCCGCAGTAGAGCTTTTTAAAGGATCACTGATTCCAAAGTCAAATGCCTGAATCTGTGGTTGTTGATGATGATCAATTAAAATTTTTTTTCCGGTTAATCCTTCAAGGACCGGTTCCATTCTTTTGGTCCTGTTAAGCGTGTTGAAATCAAGGCAAAAGATCCATTCAGCTTCCTGTAATGCAATCGTTGCCTTACCAGTCTGGGTTTCATAGTCCAAAACCTTTTTTGAACCCGGCATCCAGTTTAAAAAACCAGCCCAGTTAGTGGGCGATATAACTGTAACCGTATGCCCAACCTGTATTAAAAAATTGTAAAGTCCTAAACCGGAACCCATTGCATCTGCATCAGGTTTTTGATGAAAAGTAATTACAACATTTTTTGGCTGATGCAATAAAGCAAATATTTCACTGACAGGTTTCATAAAATGGGTGCAAATGTAGATGTAAATAGTCAATGTGCCAATAAGCTGTAGACAGGATGATATCATTACCGGAGAACCGAATGATTGCAAATGACTAAGCAAATGAACTGCAAAGGAGCCTACTCAGAACTATTATTAAGCCCTTTTCTAATTAGATTCTATTTGATTGCTTTGAAGAGTTATTTATTTGTCCAGGTATTATTACCAAAGTTAACATCCGGAAAAATATGTGCAGGGTCTACTGTTACGCTTTTAAGGGCCTCAGTTGTATTCAACTTTACAATCCATTTTTGACCATTTTGCCAAACCTCAACAGGAATTTTCAAGGAATCCATTTTTCCATTTTGAGTTTCATAACTTATATAGATGGGCATCGCCATCCGCTCAAGATTTGAAATAGTTATTAATGCACCTTTTGTTGAATCGTTACTTACGTACTTCACACCTGATATTGCCTGGTCAAGCTTATAATTTTCCAGAAACATGCCTTTCCAAAACCAACCCAAATCTTCCCCCGAGACATTTTCAATTGTCCTGAAAAAATCCCAGGGTGTAGGATGCTTATAAGCCCACTTCTTAATGTAAGTCTGGAATGCGTAATCAAATCTTTCAGGCCCTAAAATTTCATCCCTGAGTATAGTAAGCGCATAGCCAGGCTTACTATAAAGCGCAAGCCCGATATTAGATTCGCTCAGTGCGTCAGGTTCGCTCATAATAGTTTCTGTGTTGTTGCTAAACATATACTTGTAGTAGGCTTCTTTATTCTGCGGTTTCGATTTATACTCACCATTATTAAAGTCCAGCGACGCAAGAGAATTGATAAAAGTATTAAAGCCTTCGTCCATCCATCCATATTTTCGCTCGTTGCTCCCAACAATCATCGGAAACCAGGTATGCCCAAACTCATGATCCGTTACTCCAAACAGGCCGCCGAGGCGTGCTTTAGAACCGCAAAAAACTATTGAGGGATATTCCATACCACTAATATTACTGGCTACATTAGTTGCAGTGTTGTATGGATACTCATACCATCTATTAGAATAGTTTTCTATGCTTCCCTTGGTATATTCAGTTGACCTGCCCCAGGCGCTATCGCCTGCAGATTCAATAGGGTAAACACTCATTGCCAATGCCTTTCTTCCAGAAGGAAAATTCATTTTTGCAGCATCCCAGATGAAGGCTTTTGAGGATGCCCATGACACATCCCTTGCATTATTTATTTTAAAATGCCATGTAAGCTTTGCTTTTTGAGGACGTGAAGAAGCATCAGTTACTTCTGAAGCACTTCTGATGATTACTGTTTTATCACTTTGCTTAGCCTCGTTGTACCTCTTAAGTTGTGTTGGAGTCAATACATCGCCGGGGTTTTGCAATTCACCCGAGCCAACCACTATGTGATTTGCAGGCGCCGTAATCATGTAATCATAATCGCCGTAATCAAGATAAAATTCACCCGCTCCCAGGTATGGCAATGTATTCCATCCCTCAATATCATCGTACACACACATACGCGGATACCATTGCGCTATGGCATATATTTTTCCATTGTTTGTTTCAAGTATTCCTGTTCTGTCTGATCCATACATAGGAATAAGAAATGAATACTGAATCTTAACCTGAACAGACCCACCGTTAGCTGCAAGCGGGGTTGAAAGACGGAGCTGCATCCTTGTGTCAGAAACCACTTTTGTAAGGTTCGTTTCCGATGTCTTTCCTTTCAACGAAGACAAAAGCTTTACGGCCTGAATTTTATAACCTCCATCAAATTTTGAATTCACATCTCCATAGCGGCTCCGCCTGTTAGCAGGCGTTTTGGCCTGGCCGCGTGAGTCAAGGTCATAAAGATTTTGATCAAGGTAAAGCCATAAATATGATAAGGGATGCGGACTGTTGTTAGTGTATGTGATTGTAACGCTGCCGGTAATCTCATCCTTTACATCATCTAATGAAGCGGCAATTTTGTAACTGGCCCTATTGGTCCAGTATTTTGGACCGGGCTGCCCATCTGCAGATCTGAATTCATTTACCGAAGAAGGATAAAAATTAGGTGTAAATAAATCATGAGGATCGTAAGTAGAAGTTTCTGTTTGCGCATTTGCGGAGGCATACATCAATATGATGCATCCAAGTAGAATTTTTTTTGTTAGCATGTGTTTTTTAAATTGGGATACTTCATTTGTAGGTAAAGAAATATCGGTTGTACTTATAAATATTTTTAAATGGTGTTAATTTAGTTTTTTAAGCAGCTCCCGGCCTTCTGCTTTTATGATTGCATCGTCCTGCATTTCGTCAGGTAGTGAGATCATCAAAGCTAAATTTCGTTTGGCTAAAGAAATTTCATCTTTCTTTTTATAAGCTTTTGCAAGAGAAAGGTAATTTAGAATAAAGCCCGGGTTTATAGATTTTGATTTCTCGAAACAGGCGATTGCATCGGTGATATCCGCCTTAGGAAGTGCGCCAAAAAAAATCCTTACAGCAGTTCGTTCAAAATAATTCAGAGCACTTACTTCGTAATACCATTTGCCTAAAACGTACCAGGCTTTAAAATTATCAGGGTTGTATTTAATAGAACGGTCTGCATATTTTTTAACATCTTTCACAGCCATTATTTTTTCTCTGCCACCTTTAATTATTGCCTCCCTGCCCATAACGAGGGCCATAACGAAATTTGATTCAGAATTAAAAGGTTCGAGCTTTAAAGCATTGTAAGCATACATCCGCGCCATGGAAAAGTAACGGGCCTGGTTCTCTTTATCATCTTTCAGTCTGCCTCCTATCCTGCTGCAAAGTTCACTGATCTTACAAATAGAATATACATTAGTGGGCGAAACTTTCAGGCCTTCTTTGTACTTAGCTATTGCCAACTCATCATTCATAGCAGTTTCATACTGCTTTGCCTGGGCGATATAATAATTCACGTCCTGTGCATGTAGTATTCGTGGAAGTAAGAGTAATGAAATAACAAAAATTAATTTCATTGCGGCGAATTGATATACTTTATATGATAATGTTGGAATCAAAATTCTTTTTGATAGCTCACAATTGCAGAGCCCTGTATTCCTTCTATTGGAGGATGCATTTTTTGTATTGAAATATTTATTGATCTCAGCTGTGGAAAGCGTTGCTGTATTTCATTACTTACTTCCATTAATATAGTTTCAAGAAGCGGGGTTGGAATTTCCATTCTGGATTTAATTATCGAGTAGATAACTGCATAATTAATTGTTTCATGAATGGATGTGATTACCGGAGTATGTTCCTGGAATTCCACCGAGGCATCTATAGTATAATTGTTTCCGATAATTTTTTCTTCTTCATGAATGCCGTGAAAAGAATGAAACTTTAGTTGATGTAATTGAACTTTAATCATTTTTTTAAACCCCGGGAATATGGAGCATCAACGCTGTTTTTCGCTTTCAGTTACCGGAATCATTATTTTGTCAGAAGGAACAGGATGTTCGAGAATGCTCAAATATCTTTCGGCGTCCAGTGCGGCCATACAGCCTGTGCCGGCTGCTGTCACTGCCTGGCGATAAATTTTATCCTGCAGGTCACCGGCAGCAAATACGCCTTCTATATTAGTCCTGGTAGAACCGGGAGTTACCTTTATATATCCGCTTTCATCCATATCCAGCCAGCCTTTCAAAATATCAGAATTAGGCTTGTGGCCAATTGCCACAAAATAAGCACTTAAAGGAATGACCTCTGTATTGCCAGTTTCGCTATTCTTTATTCTTACAGAATCTACCCGGTGCTCACCCAATATTTCATCGACTTCGGTGTTCCAGTAAACCTTAATGTTACTGGTATTTAAAACTCTTTGCTGCATTATTTTGCTGGCCCGCATCTCACTTCGCCTTACAAACATGTGAACAAAATTGCAGATCTTACTAAGATATAATGCTTCCTCCGCCGCAGTATCACCTGCTCCTACAATGCAAACATCTTTTCCTTTAAAGAAAAAGCCGTCACATACCGCACAAGCACTCACACCGTGCCCGTTGAGACGTTGTTCACTTTCAATACCAAGCCATTTTGCACTTGCTCCCGTTGCCAGTATGATGGCATCCGCTTCAATCCATAACTCTTCATCTACTTGCACCTTTAAAGGGCATGCAGAAAAATCCACTTCGGTAGCAAGGCCATATCTTATGTCAGTACCCATCCGTCTTGCCTGCGATTCAAAATCTATCATCATTTCAGGGCCCTGGATGCCATTTGGATAGCCAGGATAATTTTCGACTTCAGTTGTAATTGTTAACTGGCCACCCGGTTGAATACCCTGGTACAAAACTGGTTTGAGATTTGCTCTCGCAGCATAGATTGCAGCGGTATAACCCGCAGGGCCAGAACCAATAATAAGACATTGAACCCGTTCGTTTTTCGTTTCCATAATATTTCAAAAGTACTGAATTTGAAGATTTAAAAAGCTTCACGGTTTACATAGAAACTTGTGTACCCTGAAAAGATTTTTGAAAATTGCCGAAGAAAATATCTCAGATCTTTCTTAATAGTGATAGCTATCGGCTTATCAATACCTCAGAATTAGGATCAACTATACTTTTATTTGAAGGTGCAAAAGTTAACCTTAGCAAAGTTATAGCAGTGGGGATAGAGGAACATAGAACGGTCATTAACAAAATAAAGGGCTTAGTCCGTTATCTAAAATCTAGCTTAAAAAAAGTAAACAAAAAGTGGACTGTGATCAAGGTATCATAGAAATTGAATGTCCGGTGTATAAAGATTTTATATAGCTTTGCTTCCAGGTTTAATCCTTATAACATAAGTCGAAATTGCACACTTCTTTTACATCGCAAAGCCTTGTTACCATGGCAAAGAGTTTAAAAAACTATAGTGAAAAAAAACCTGAATAGAGCGACCGCACCTGGTTTACTTATTGCATTAGGAATAATTTACGGAGATATCGGCACTTCACCCCTTTACGTTTTCAATGCGATCATTCACAATCGGGTGATTTCTGATACGCTTATAGTCGGCAGCCTTTCCTGTATCATATGGACAATCACATTGCAAACCACGCTCAAGTACGTGATCATGATATTACGTGCGGATAACAGAGGTGAAGGCGGAACGTTCGCTTTGTACGCATTGGTGAGGCGCAGGTATAAGTGGCTTGTATATCCTGCAATGATTGGCGGCGCAGCCTTGCTTGCCGATGGAATTATTACGCCGCCCATTTCTATAACATCTGCGATTGAAGGCTTGCGTGAAATGCCTTTCCTGGAAGATATACAAACCAATACTATTGTGATGATAGTGTTGGCCATTATTGTTCTGTTTTTCTTCTTGCAACAATTTGGAACTGCTTCTATTGGTAAAATGTTTGGTCCCGTAATGTTTATTTGGTTCTCAATGCTGGCAGTGCTTGGAGCCGCACACTTTATGGATGACCTTACTATATTCAAAGCCTTCAACCCATACTATGCAATAGATTTTTTGGCAGAATACCCTTCCGGCTTCTGGCTTCTCGGAGCGGTATTTCTATGTACGACCGGGGCTGAAGCATTGTATAGCGATTTAGGTCATTGTGGCCGTGGAAACATAAGGATATCATGGATTTTCGTGAAATCGTGCCTCCTTTTAAATTATATTGGCCAGGGCGCATACCTGCTGGCAAATAGAAAAGGATTAACAATCACCGATGATATAAAAGTACAATTGCATATCAATGCCTTCTTCGATCTTATGCCGGAATGGTTTGTTTTAATTGGTGTTGCCATTGCAACAATAGCAGCGATTATTGCAAGCCAGGCGATGGTATCCGGCTCTTTCACACTTATCAGCGAGGCCATGCGGTTGAATCTTTGGCCCAAGCTTAAAATAAAATACCCGTCAGAGGAAAGGGGACAATTATTTATACCCGGAATAAATACCATGATATTTATTGGATGCGTTGGAGTAGTTCTCTATTTTCAAACTGTGGCAAGAATGGAAGCAGCGTACGGTTTAGCTATCATCATAACGATGCTGGCAACAACTGTTTTGTATGCAAACTATATGGTGATACACAGGGTGAAATCAGTACTCATTTATGTCTTCCTTATAGTATACGGTATAATAGAGATTTCTTTTCTTACAGCACTTTTATTGAAGTTTGCGCATGGCGGATATATTACAACTATTGTGGCTCTGATTATGTTTGCTGTAATGTATTTATGGTACCGGGCGCGAAAGGTGAAGAACAGGTATGTGGAATTTGTGAGGCTTGAACAATACCTCCCCATGCTGCAGGAATTAAGCAATGATAATTCTATATCAAAGTATGCGACACACCTCGTATATCTCACCAGTGCAAATAATCCCAAAGAAATTGAGCATAAGATTATTTATTCCATTTTAAACAGGAAACCAAAAAGGGCTGACATCTATTGGTTCATTCATGTGGATACCCTGGATGATCCCTTTACCTCAGAGTATTCTGTAGATGCAATAATACCCAATGAAGTTATCCGTGTCGAATTCCGGTTGGGCTTTAGAATGGAGCCACATATTAATCTTATGTTCAGGCATGTAGTGGAAGACCTGGTTGCCAACAGGGAAGTAAATATCACCAGTCGCTATGAAAGTTTACAACGTAATAATGTAGTAGGAGATTTCCAATTTATTGTAATGGAAAAGTTTTTATCGCGTGATAATGAATTGCCGTTCTTTGAAAAGCTGATAATGAAATTACACTTCCTCATAAAAGATTTGAGCCTAAGTGAAGAAAGAGGTTTTGGTCTTGAGCAAAGCAATGTAATCGTTGAAAAATTCCCTCTTATTGTGGCGCCGGTTGGCAAACTGAAGCTTACCCGTGTCTTCCAGGATGACGAATAAATCAATTCGGAACAATTTGCTTTTTGAATTTAAACCTACAGCAAGAATTGTTATAAACTCATTTCTCTTTACTTAGAAAACGATAACCAATTCCTGATTCGGTCCTGATATATTCAGGGCGGTTTGCATCCTTCTCAATCTTTTTTCTAAGTTGCGCAATGAAGACTCTTAAGTATTGCGATTGGTTAATATAGCCCGGTCCCCACACTTCGCGTAAAAGATATTGATGAGTGATAACTTTACCTTCATTTTTTGCAAGTAAGGATAGCAATTTGTATTCTGTTGCAGTTAGCTTTATTGCCTCGTTATTTTTCTTAATAGTTCTAGCTTCCAGGTCGATTGCAATCTCTCCACATGTGATAGTTGTATCGCCTTCATCGGCTGCTGAATTGCGCAAGGCAGAGCGAATACGGGCTAATAACTCTCCGGTGCGAAAAGGCTTTACGAGATAGTCGTTTGCTCCATTATCGAGCGCACTTACAATATCTTCTTCACTATTTTTTACAGACAGAACTAATATAGGGTTTGTATACCATTCCCTTAACTTTTGTAAAACAGATTGGCCGTCTTCATCCGGTAAGCCCAGATCAAGGATGATCATATCCGGTGGATGATTTTCCGCAGTTATCAAGCCGCTCTTTGCAGTCTGTGCCTGGTTCACGGTGTAATTGTTACTCTGCAATGTTATCTCCAAAAGCTTGCGGATCTGTGCCTCATCGTCAATAATTAAAATCTCCGCTTTATTCATTTTTAATGCTTTTTAGACTGGATGTTTTTGCAGCGATATGTATAGTGAATTTTGCACCGCCTGTTTTCAAATTTTGCAGGTGAACAGATCCACCCATAGCTTCTGTAAATCCTTTTACTATTGAAAGTCCTAACCCGGTGCCGCCGGTTTTTGTATTATTGAGGCGGTAAAATTTATTAAAAACATTATTTATCTCTTCCTCAGGAAACCCTTTTCCATTGTCCTCAACAGTTAGCTCCAATACGTCTGCATGGCAATGTGCAGTGATGTCTATTCTACTATCATCATTCGTATATTGTATGGCATTATTTACCAGGTTGTAAATAATCTGTTCCATCATTGCCTTATCAATTTTAAAAAGTGGAATGTCCGGATTTATATTGACGGCAATTTTTTGTGAAACGTTATTTTCTTCAACCCTTTTTACCGAATCATAGACGACTTCAATAATGTCGCACCAATCTTTTTTAGGTTGTAAAAAACCTGATTCAAGCCTGGACATGCTTAAGAGATTTTCCACCTGCTGATTAAGCCGGAAAGATGCTTTAGATATCTCTGAAATAAGGTCTTCTTTGTTTTCCCGTGTGAGGTTCCGGTTATTGGATTGCAGGTTGTCCGTTGCCCCAATTATTGTTGCAATGGGTGTTCTCAATTCATGTGAAAGAGAATTTATTAGAGTGTCATACAACTTTACTGTATTTGCTTTCTCTTCCTTATCCCGGGAAATTTTTTCTATCTGCTTTATTTTGTAAGTCAGCGCAGCATTCACTGAGGCTATTACAAAATACATCAGTAATAAGATAGAATCTTCTGTCGAGCCTACCTGCAACGTAAAGTGAGGTGGAATAAAAAAATAATCCCAAATTAAGGCGCTTAATATAGCAGTTGCAAAGACAGGGATAATATCAAATAGAACAGCCGCAATTGAAACGATAAGCAACAAGATAAAAGCAACCACTTTGTAATCCAGGTAAGCCGACATGGAAAAACATAATGCAGAAACAATACATACTGCGCTTCCACTTATCAGCAGTTGACCCGGCTTACTTATTTTATTTATAAAAAGTTCCATTACAGAATACAAAAGTAAACTGCTATTTATAAGTGTGATATAAAATTCACAACCGTAGGTATAAGGATTTTATAAAGATTTGATTTTGACATTGATTCTAAATAATACCAAACGAAATTTGTATTAGTCTTTTACGTCTTCTTGTATATGGCATTGTAAAAGCTTAAATATTTTTATTGAAAAAGGATCTTAATAAAGTATCCGGCGCAGGCTTACTTATTGCACTGGGTATCATCTACGGCGACATAGGAACTTCTCCGCTGTACGTTTTAAATGCGATCATTAGAGACAAAGTAATCACGCAGGAACTTATTCTTGGAGGATTGTCATGCATCATCTGGACACTCACTTTGCAGACAACGGTTAAGTATGTGATACTTACTTTAAAAGCTGATAACCGTGGAGAAGGCGGAATATTTTCTTTGTATGCATTAGTAAGACGGCAAAAAAAATGGCTTGTATTTCCGGCAATTATTGGCGGTGCTTCCCTGCTTGCCGATGGAATGATTACGCCTCCTATCTCTGTTACTTCCGCGGTTGAAGGATTGCATCAAATAAATTTATTTGCCGACATAACAGAATCGACGGTAGTTTATATTGTAATCGGAATTTTAATCCTGTTATTTTTCTCGCAACAATTTGGAACTGCATCTATAGGCAAAATGTTTGGGCCTATCATGTTTATTTGGTTCATGATGCTGGCTGTATTGGGCTTTGCGCATTTATTTGATGCCTTATATATTTTTAAAGCATTCAATCCCTGGTATGCCATCAATATTTTAACCCAATATCCCGATGGCTTTTGGCTGCTTGGTGGTGTGTTCTTATGCACAACCGGAGCAGAGGCATTGTACAGCGACCTTGGCCATTGCGGAAAAGATAACATCCGTGTGTCCTGGATTTATGTTAAGTCTGCCCTTATCCTTAATTATCTGGGTCAGGGTGCATGGCTACTCTCCCATCACAGCGGTAAGATTTTTACAAAAGCAATTATAGATGATGGCTTCAATCCTTTCTACGGAGTAATGCCCGGTTGGTTTAAAATTATAGGAATTGTGA
Source organism: Ginsengibacter sp. (assembly GCA_040002575.1). Lineage (GTDB taxonomy): Bacteria > Bacteroidota > Bacteroidia > Chitinophagales > Chitinophagaceae > Ginsengibacter. The sequence continues at coordinate 14,360 of JBDUEG010000008.1, read as the reverse complement.
TCGCCACCATTGCCGCTATTATTGCAAGCCAGGCGCTTATAAGTGGTTCCTTCACCCTTATAAGTGAAAGTATGCGACTGAATTTATGGCCAAAAATGAAAATTAATTACCCCACTGAGGCAAGGGGTCAATTATTCATCCCCGGAATAAACACCATGTTGTTTATAGGATGCGTAGGCATAAGTGTTTATTTTAAAACCTCATCTAATATGGAGGCGGCTTATGGACTTGCCATTACGTTATGCATGCTTGCAACATCAATATTATTTTCAAATTTCCTTGTCATCAAAAGAGTGCGTAAGCCATTAATATATTTATACCTGGCGGTATATCTCACGATAGAAATGAGCTTTTTAATTGCAAATCTTAATAAGTTTCCTCACGGCGGTTTCGTAACCCTGATCGTTGGTGGTGCGCTTTTATCAATAATGTATATATGGTACAGGGCCAGAAAAATTAAAAATCGTTATATAGAATTTGTAAGATTGGAGCAATATCTTCCGTTGCTACAGGAGCTTAGCAATGATAAATCAATCGCTAAGTATGCAACGCACCTGGTCTACCTTACGAGCGCTAATAATCCAAAAGAGATAGAGCATAAAATCATTTATTCCATTTTGAACAGGAAGCCAAAGCGTGCTGATATTTATTGGTTTGTGCACGTTGATACACTTGATGATCCTTACACCTCTGACTACACCGTAGAAACTATTATTCCCAATGAAATTATCCGGATAGAATTCAGATTGGGCTTTAGAATGGAGCCACGTATCAACCTCATGTTCAGAAAGGTGGTGGAGGATATGGTTGCTAACAAAGAAGTAAATATTTTAAGCCGTTATGAAAGCCTGCAACGAAATAATGTTTTGGGCGATTTTCAATTTATAGTAATGGAGAAATTTTTATCCCGCGATAATGAACTGCCCTTTTTTGAAAAGCTGATCATACGACTGCAGCTATGGATAAAAGATAAAAGTCTTAGCGAAGAAAAGGGTTTTGGCCTGGAGCAAAGTAATGTCGTTGTTGAAAAGTTTCCTCTTATTGTAAGTCCCGTTAGTAAGTTGAAACTTACAAGAGTATTCGCAGATGAGGAGTGAATTCACTACATACAATGCGCCCTAAACAAAAAATCTTATTGTAAATTATCACTTCATCCATTCGGTCACGTGCAATTCTAATATCCCGTTCTCCAGTCTCCGCGTATAACTCTGACGATCCGTATCAGCAGTGATAATATTGCTATCTTACGTACATAAATAATTAATATGAAAATTATCTCTTCAAAAACCCATGGCGTACTGGATTATGCAACCGTGATATTTTTATTGGCTTCACCAACATTATTTAAAATGGAAGCTCCGTTAAGTACGATTACTTATGCATTGGGCGTAGTGCATCTAACTATGACTGTGCTTACAAATTTTGAAGCGGGCATTATTAAATTAATTCCCTTTAGAATCCATGGATTAATTGAAATAGTGGTCGCATTAGGAGCTGCAATTCTTGCTTTTTGGTTTTACGAACATGTAGATACGCTCGGATTTTATTTTTATATGGCTCTTGCTATTGTTATCCTGATCGTTTTTATTTTAACTGATTTTAAATCAGTTGCTGATCAAAAAGTACCGGGGCAAGTTAACAGAAGAAATTAGTTGGTTAATATGAGATATGAGTTACACAGTTTTCAAACTCAACTCTACGAATGGACATCCGTTGAACAATCCTATTGTACTCCCGGCAATTCGCTTTCTATTGTAAAATAATAGAAATTATGGAGATGGCCTTGCTATTAAATTTTGTACTTAACCGGTTTAATATTGGTAAGCCAAACCATTAACTTTGAAAATGTTCTTTATACTCTTAAGTGATGTCTTACCTGTTATAAATAATCTATTATGAAATTTCTGCTACAAGCGTTTGCATTTATGTGTTTATCAATGGCAATACCTGCTGCAGTATCTGCCCAGGAAAAAGAAACAGTTCAAATTATAAAATCTGCAAATCAGAAAAAGATCGATGTTGTTATTGGCGGCAAACCCTTTACTAGTTTTTTGTATACTGATAGTTTGGAAAAACCTGTGCTATACCCTGTATATGCAGCAAACGGAACTATTGTAACCAGGGGGTTTCCATTGAATACACAACCAGGCGATCCCACAGATCATCCGCACCATGTCGGTGTATGGTTCACTTTTGAAAATGTAAACGGCCTTGACTTCTGGAATAATTCTTATGCCATACCCGCCGAAAAAAAACAATCGTATGGATGGATAAGAACTGATAACGTTTATAAAATATCAAGCCCTAATGGTATAATTGCTTATCACGCAAATTGGACTAATCAACAAAAAAAAGTGTTGCTTGAAGAAAGTACAACTTTGCAATTTAGCGGTACAGCGCACCAGCGAATCATTGACAGAACAACAACTCTAAAAGCTGATACCAGCGTTTTATTTACTGATGCAAAAGATGGTTTATATGGAATAAGACTGGCGCATGCTTTGCAAATACCAACAGAAAAAGACGAGGAGTTTAAAGATGACAAAGGAAATGTAACCATTGTGAAAGGCGGCACAGATAAAATACCAAATGGCAACTACATAACCAGTGAAGGTAAAACAGGCGACAGTGCCTGGAGCACCAGGGGCAGGTGGTGTAAAATATTTGGAAAGATTGGAAACGATTCTATAAGTGTTACCATAATAGATCATCCCAAAAATCCCAACTACCCTACGTTCTGGCATGCTAGAGGTTACGGATTGTTTGCAGCTAATCCGCTTGGTGAAAAAATATTTACGAATGGAAAGTCATCTAAAAATATTCATTTAAATAAAGGTGAGTCAGTAACATTCCGGTTTAGGATGGTAATTGATAATGGGGATAAGAATATCTCTTCAGAAGAATTGAATGAGGTGGCAGACGAATTTGCAAAAAAGAAATAAATGCGTTTCTACCACAATTGAAGTTTCACATTATAGAGCAAGAATTTCATCCCACACTTTTTTCAAAACAGGAATGCCATTGGTTAAATTTTCTTCCCTAGTTTGTAACGCTCTTTCACCGGGATACATTATTTTCTTTGACTCGCCTGCGGGAACTGATTGTTGATAATCAGATAATATTCCTTCAATAACTTTTGTAATAGCTGAATGATTTCCTAATCGAAAAATATCGATTGCGATAAATACTTGTGACAATCCATACTCTGCTTCTTTTTTACTTATCTCATATGTTGCCAGGCCTCCGGATAAAATCGTTGCGAGAAGGTCGAGTAATAATGAAAGGCCTGCCCCCTTCCAATACCCGATTGGTAACGGTCTCAGTGATTCCAATATAGAAGAAGGATCGTTCGTGAGAGATCCTTCTTTGTCAAAACCACCATAGACAGAAAGCTTTTCATTATTCATTGCCGCCTTTTCCATGGCTCCAAAAGAGAATTGTGACATAGCCATATCCAGGACGATTGCCTCATCACGATAAGGGAGCGCTATCACCAAAGGATTGTTACCAAGTCTTCCATCTTTGGCTCCCCATGCAGGCATATTGGCAATAGTATTTGTCCACCCGATAAAAACACATCCCTCTTTTGCAGCCTGCCAGCCATAGGTTCCACCACGCATCCAATGATTCGTGTTTGCCAATGCGACACAGCCAATTCCATTTTGTTTTGCAAGTCCTATAGCAGTTTCAGTAGCATGAATTGCATTTAATATTCCCGGGCCAAGGTTACCATTCCATTGTTCTATACCACCAAATTTATTTTGCAATGAAGGTTTTTCGTTCACTTTTACAAAGCCATCTTTTATGTACTTAACAAATCGGGGGAAACGGTTTACGCCATGTGTGTAAACACCATCTAAGCTGTTATGGGTAAATGTAGAAGCACATTTTGCTGCGTTATTTTTTGAAAATCCATTGCCGGTTAAAATAATTTCAAAGCGATGTTGCATCTCCGCTTGTGGGATGTAAATAATATTTTGATTTTCGGGAAGCATTAATTTTTTTGAAAACGAAAAGCAAAGCCGCTCAAGATTGAAGCAAATACTGAATTAACTTTTGGAAAGTTTTAAATTTTTTAAAAGTTTACCACTTCTCCTTCAAGATCATAATCAAAGGCATTAGTGATTTTTACATGCACAAAATCGCCGGGCTGTAATCTCTTTGTTGAATTTACAATTACTTCATTATCCACTTCGACACTATCAAACTCAGTACGGCCAATATATTTCCCTGCTTCTTTTTTATCGATAATTACTTCGAGCGTTTGCCCGATTTTATCAGTGTTCTTGCGATAGGAGATTTCCTGCTGCACTTCCATAATCTCTTGTGCCCTTAGTTCCTTTGTTTCTTCACTTACATTATCCAAAAGCTTATGAGCTGTCGTGTTTTCTTCATGCGAGTATGTAAAGATTCCGACGCGGTCAAACTCCATTTTCCTGAGAAAGTCTTTTACTTCGTCTACATCATCCTGCGTTTCACCGGGGAAGCCTGCAATGAGAGTCGTTCTTAGGCAGATGCCTGGTATTTTATTTTTTATTTCTCCAATAATATCTTCCATTTCTTCCCGGGTTATTTGCCGCCTCATTGCATTCAGCACTTTATTCGAAGCATGCTGCAAAGGCATATCAAGATAGTTGCAAATATTCTCCCGCTCTTTCATTGCATCAATTATCTCCATGGGAAATTTTGAAGGGTATGCATAATGAAGCCTTATCCAATGCAGTCCTTCTATGTCAGCCAATGCATGCAGCAGCCTGGGAAGCTCTCTCTTCTTGTAAATATCCAGGCCATAGTAAGTAAGTTCCTGTGCGATCAGCATGATTTCTTTTACACCCCGTTGAACCAATTTTTTCGCTTCATCGACAAGAGATTCTATTGAGCGGCTTATGTGTTTCCCCCGCATTAAAGGAATGGCGCAAAATGAACAAGTGCGATTGCAGCCCTCACTTATTTTGAGGTATGCATAATGGTTAGGCGTGCTAAGTAACCGGTCTCCAAGTAATTCGGCCTTGTAATCAACATCAAATTTTTTCAACAAAAAAGGCAGCTCCATCGTTCCAAAAAAAGCATCGACCTCCGGGATTTCAGCTTCAAGATTTTGTTTATATCTCTCGCTAAGGCAACCTGTAACATATACCTTATCAAGCTTTCCACGCTTCTTTAAATCTACTTGTTCAAGTATTGTATTGATACTTTCTTCTTTAGCCTTATCGATAAATCCACAGGTATTTATAACTACAATATTGTGATCCAGCTTTTTACTTTCATGCAATACATTTACCTCTGCCGCCGCAAGCTGTCCGCTCAAGACCTCGCTATCAACCAGGTTTTTACTGCAGCCCAGTGTGATAATGTTTACTTTATCTTTTTTAAGCTTTGTTCTCATTTATTTTTGAATAACACGAATGGATTTTATGACACGAATTGGGAGCACGAATTACACGAATTAAAAAATACAGGTGCTTATTAGCCCGTTAGCAGATCAGCTTTTAACTCCATCAAATAAACTATCTACAAACTCTTTCTTATCAAATACAAGAAGATCGGTGGCCTTTTCTCCGACTCCAATGAATTTCACAGGTATTTTAAACTGATCTGCAACTGCCAGCACAACACCGCCCTTTGCAGTGCCATCTAGCTTTGTAATAGCCAATGCAGTTACTTCTGTGGCAGCAGTAAAATGCTTTGCCTGCTCCAATGCGTTCTGACCGGTGCTTCCATCCAATACTAATAATACCTCGTGCGGCGCGTCGGGCAATACCTTACTTATAGATCGTTTGATTTTGCTAAGCTCATCCATTAAGTGAATCTTGTTATGCAACCTTCCCGCTGTATCAATAATCACCACATCTGTATTCCTGGCGATGCCACTTTGCACAGTGTCAAAGGCAACTGCACTGGGATCAGCGCCCATAGCATGTTTTACAATAGGCACATTAGCGCGCTGGCTCCATATATTTAGTTGATCAACGGCTGCAGCTCTGAACGTATCTGCAGCGCCTAACAAAACAGTTTTGCCAGCTAAAGAGAAATTATGTGCAAGCTTGCCGATCGTCGTTGTTTTACCTGCACCATTTACGCCTACCACTAAAATAACATGAGGCTTGTGATTTGGCAGCTCATAATCTTTATAGGATGTAGCCGCAGACGAATCTATCAGCACCGACTGAATTTCTTCTTTAAGAATCTGGTTTAGCTCTGTTGTATTTATATATTTGTCCCTGGCAATTCTTCTCTCTATTCCACCAATAATTTTTATTGTCGTATCTACTCCTACGTCTGCTGCAACTAAAGCATTTTCAAGATCATCAAGAACTTCTTCATCCACTGTGCTTTTACCCGCAATCACTTTAGTGATCTTATCGAGGAACCCTACCTTGGTCTTTTCAAGTCCCTTATCCAGGGTTTCCTTTTGCTCCTTTTTGCCAAAAATTTTATCGAAAATTCCCATTATAAAATTTAGTAAAGGGTAAAAATAAATAAAGCTATCCGCAACTTATGCCGGATAGCCTTTATAGAAAATTTATAAATCAAAATTAGCTTGCCAAAAAATCTTTGATCTTATCCTTGTGAACTATGGATTCTCTGAAGGTATAAGATCCCGATTTAGGACTGCGAACAGTGCGAACTACTTTAGTCCAGTTCTTTGCTTCTGCTGCAGATTTTTGGTCTTTGGTTTTGATCGCGGTTTTAGCTGCTTTTGCCATAATAGTTTAATTTAATAATGTTCTGTTATGCCAATGTGCTAATTAAGTAACCATTGGCTAATTATCGAATTAGCTAATTAGCTAATTATTTTATTTCTTTATGAACGGTTACTTTTTTAAGTATGGGATTGAATTTTTTAAATTCTAATCTTTCCGGAGTATTCTTCTTATTCTTCTTCGTAATATAACGACTGGTTCCTGGCATGCCTGATGCTTTATGCTCGGTGCATTCCAAAATTACCTGAACCCTGTTTCCTCTTTTTGCCATAACAAATGTTTAATATTTTTATCAGATTTTAGAGCCTTGAGATCTCATTTCTTTAACAACATAAAGAAGTCCATTCTTATTTATAGTACGGATTGCTTCAGTAGATAATTTTAAGGTTATCCATTTATCTTCCTCAGCAAGAAAATATCTCTTCTTTTGCAGGTTGGGCAAGAACCGCCTCTTTGTCTTGATATTTGAATGCGAAACCTTATTCCCTGTAATTGGTCTCTTCCCTGTAACCTGACATACTCTGGCCATAATGATCTTTTTTTCGGACGGCAAAGGTAATGAAGAATCAATTACCTTAAAAAAAAATTAAAGACTATTTTTCAGTTGTATATCGGTACGCTGACAAAATGCATGAACCATCTATATAAATAAGCACAGGCATGCTTTATGCACTAATATTTCAAAAATAATATCATGGAAACATTTGGTAAAATAATAAGTGATAACAAACCCGTCTTAGTCGATTTTCATGCGGAGTGGTGCGGACCGTGCAAAATGATGGCTCCTGAATTGAAAAGATTTGCGCAGAATAACAAAGAAAGTGTAAGGGTATTAAAGGTAGACATTGATAAAAATCAACCTACGGCATCGCATTATAATATCCAGGGCGTACCTACTCTTATTCTTTTTAAAAACGGAAAGGTGCTCTGGAGGCAATCCGGGGCAATGAATGCAAAACAAATTTCTGATGCCGTTAACCCACATCTTTAATTTTTAGTACTTACAATCATAATAAAAAACATGTCAAGCAATATTATTAATTCTGTTTACCAGGGTGGCATGGCATTCTCCGCTGAGATAAACGGGCATACTGTAACGATCGACCTTGATAACGCAGGTGGCGGTAATGATCTTGGCACCAGCCCCAAAATCTTAATGCTTGTATCATTAGCAGGCTGTACCGGCGTGGACGTTGTAAGCATCCTCAACAAAATGAAAGTGAGCTTTTCAGATTTCGCAATAAAAGTAGATGCTCACCTTACCGAAGAGCATCCAAAAATATATGATGAAGTAACCATTACTTATACTATTAGGGTTGAGAAAGCAGATGAAGACAAAGTAAAAAAAGCCGTAGATCTTTCGCAGGAAAAATATTGTGGCGTTAGTGAGATGTTCCGGTCATTTTCAAAACTATCCAGTAAGATTATCTATCTCTAAGGCGGGTATATTTCTTGCCTTTACTTTTCTAATATTCCATTCCCGAAGCATTTGAAGCGTAATGGCCAATAAGATAAGTGCAAAGCCAGCGTAGAAGCCGATTCCAAGAAACTTATTTTCCTTAAAAATTAAAAATGCCAGTATAATGGAATACACCGGTTCCAGGTTGTACGTAAGATTGGCCGTGAATGCTGATATATATTTAAGTGCGTTCAATGACAATATGAAACTTAATACTGTGCAAAAAACTGCTAATATCAAAAGCCACATCCAGTCTGAAAATGTAGGGATTAAATAAGTAGCGGGAAAGAAATTCAGGTAAACAGGTATAATAATACATAGTGCGATAAATCCACCAGACATCTCATAGAACGTCAGGACGCCGGATGCGAATTTTTTCAGCAACCCTTTGTTGTAAATAGGAAACAAGCTGGCAAGCATAGCAGACACAATTCCGAAAATTATTCCTGTTTTGTATTCCGGATAAAAATTGAAGATCAAATAAATGCCGGCGATTGCGAGGAGCCCAAGACCAACCTCAACCAGGTCAATTCTTCTTCTTTTTATTAACGGCTCAAAAAATGACGTAAAGAAACCTATTGCGGAAAGGCATGTAACCGATACGGACACGTTAGAATATTTGATGCTGCCATAAAAAGTGACCCAATGCATTGCCACTATCGCTCCCACGCCAAAAACTTTAATGGTATCTAAAAAAGAAATTACTACAAACTCTTTCCGGTACAACATAATCAAACCAAGTACGGCAGCACTTAACAGCATCCTGTATATCACAAGCATTCCCTCATTCAAAATAATAAGCTTTCCGAAAATGGCAGTAAAACCAGCTAACAGTACGGCGATATGAAGTTGAAAAAATGCTTTCTTCATAGAACAAATGTAACATCAGAATTCATGTACAATTTACAATTGTAGTCAAAACATTCTTATGGCAAACATCTCTACATTCTACATATAATTAACATTCCTTTGTACAAATAAAATACAGCCTTATTAAATGTAGCGTTCATAGTTTTATATTTGCCCCTCTTATTTAAAAAGGATTTATGAGCTTTAAACGCATTAATAATATTACAGGCTGGGCTATTTGCTTTATAGCTTGTGTGGTTTATCTGTTAACCATGGAAGCTACCGGCAGTTTTTGGGATTGCGGTGAGTTTGCTTCCAGCGCATATAAACTTCAGATTCCACATCCGCCGGGAGCGCCGTTATTTATTTTATTAGGAAGGATTTTTATGATCCCTTTTTCAAATCCTGATAATGCAATTCTTGGCCTGAATAGCATGAGTGCTTTAATGAGCGGTTTTACCATCCTGTTTCTATTCTGGAGCATCACCCACTTTGCGAGAAAAATTGTTGAAAGAAATAATCTAAATCCTTTAACCTTTAACCAGGTCTTTTCCATAATGGCTGCTGGTGTTGTTGGTGCTTTGGCTTATACATTTTCCGATTCATTTTGGTACAGCGCGGTAGAATCTGAAGTGTATGCCAGCTCATCATTCTTCACTGCTATCGTTTTCTGGGCGGTTCTTAAATGGGAACAAGATGTAACGGCGGAACAGCTAAATGGCATTAAAGGACATTTTACCCGTGCAGACCGGTGGCTGATATTGATATTCTACCTGATAGGACTTGCGGTGGGTGTGCACTTGCTGAACATCCTGACAATACCGGCCATCGTAATGGTTTATTATTTTAAAAGATACAACGTTACAAAATGGGGAACTTTCTGGGCTTTTGTAATTGGCTGCCTTATCACTGGTATTGTACAGGTACCTATGATTCAATGGACAATTAAACTGGCCGGGCAATTTGATATTTTATTCAAGAATGATCTCGGGCTTCCCTTCTTTTCCGGTTTTATCTTTTTCTTCATACTTACTGCGTTTCTTATATGGTATATGCTAAGGCTTGCGAAGAAAAAAAACTGGAACTTTCTTAAACTTGCGATGTGGAGTTTTGCTTTTGTGTTGATCGGGTTTTCAACTTATTATACCACCCTCATCCGCTCCAATGCCGATCCTTCAGTTGATATGTTCAATGTTGATAACCCCGTGAGCCTGGTAGGCTATTTAAGTCGTGAGCAATATGGAGATTGGCCGGTTCTTTTCGGGCAGGATTTTACAGCCCAACCCCTCCCGCAGGATGCGACGGATGTATACGTGAAAGGGAAAGACAGGTATGAGAAAAAAGGAAAGAAATATGTAACGGATTATTCGGCTGAGGATAAGCATTTTTTTCCCCGGATGTGGGATAACAGCAACGACCAGGGACATGCGGATTACTATGCTAATTTCGCAGGAATTGGCAAAGATCAAAAAACAGGCGCTTACTATGACAAGCCTACAGTGGGAGATAATATTAAGTTCTTTGCCAGCTACCAGTTCAATTGGATGTACTTCCGTTATTTCATGTGGAATTTTGCCGGGAAGCAAAACGATATACAAGGTGTTGATATGGGTAACGTGCGTGATGGAAACTGGCTTACGGGTATTTCATTTTGGGATAATGCAAGACTGGGTGATCAAAGTAAAATGCCCGACACTATCAAACATAATAAAGCCAACAACAAACTATTTTGCCTGCCGCTGATACTGGGGATTCTTGGCCTTGTTTATCAATATAAAAAAGATAAAAGAGATACACTCGTAACAGGGCTCCTGTTTTTCTTTACCGGCTTTGCTATCATCATTTATCTTAACCAGGCAGGCAACCAGCCACGTGAGCGGGACTATGCTTATGTAGGGTCTTTTTATGCATTCGCCATATGGATAGGCCTGGGAGTTTTATATGTGAAAGAACTCTTTGAAAGATTTATGAAGACAAGCCTGGCAAATTATGCCTCTGCCGGATTGTGCCTTCTCGCTGTTCCTTTGTTGATGGCCAGCCAGGAATGGGATGATCATGACAGAAGCCATAAGGTATTGGCAAGGGATCTCGCCGTTGATTATCTCCAAAGTTGTGCGCCAAATGCTATCCTCATCACTTTTGGTGATAATGATACCTATCCTCTTTGGTATGCACAGGAAGTGCAGGGTATAAGGAGAGATATAAGAGTAATAAATTCAAGCCTGTTGGGAACTGACTGGTACATCAATCAATTGCGCTACAAGGTAAACCAAAGTGACCCAATCGATGTGCTATGGACCCCTGATCAAATAATGGGAAGCAAAAGAGATGCAATCTATTATTATCCTGATGCTCCCGGCGCTAAAGTAGATCAGTCGCAACCTATGGACCTGTACACTATGTTGAAGGATTACTCAGGAAGCGATGACCCTACCCGCATGGCGCAGAACGGTGATGATTACCTAAATATTTTTCCTTCTAAAAAAGTAAAAATTCCTGTAGATATAAACCTGGTAAAACAAAATGGCACAGTGAACCCAAGCGACAGTGTAGTAAGTGACGTTGTATTTGACATTCCTAAAAGCGCACTCGGGAAAAATGAAACCGCCATATTGAATATGATTGCTGCCAATAAATGGAGGCGCCCTATTTATTTTACATCGCCTTATGATGAACTTGGCTTTCAGTCTTATTTAAGAACCGACGGGCTCACTTATAGGTTTGTTCCTATCCTTAACGGAGAAGTAAATCGGGACTGGGCATACAAAGTAATGATGAACAAATTTGTTTTTGGAAACGCAGACAAGCCTGGTGTTTTTTATGACGAAGAAAACAGGAGGCATCTTAATACAATTAGAATGCAATATGCCCAGGCTTCAAGCAACCTTGCAGACCATGACAGGAAAGACGATGCAAAGCGGATGCTTGAAAAATGTGATAAAATGATGTCGCAGGAAAATTTTCCTTACGGGCTTGTTTCACGGCGCCAGCAGCAGGATCAGATTTCCGGACAATTTTTGCTTGCCGCATATAAATCCGGGGATACTGTTTTGGCCAAAAAAGTATCAAATGCCCTGAGAAAAGATCTTGAGCAACAGGTTACTTATTTTAATAGTCTTGATGAAAATAAGCAGGCTTCGCTTGCATATGAGAATCAGATTGTAAATCAACTATTGCAACAATTACAGCAAATGGAGCAATATTTTGCGAAGCCGGTTTCATTAAATCCTGAAGCAGGAAATCCTGTGATCAATAATATGCCAAAGCCAGCAAGGGATACGCAGGTGCACGATAAAATTCAATAAGCATTTAACATGATTTAAATCCCGCCTTGTCATTGAGGCGGGATTTTTTATTTAACAACCGAACTATTTTAAAAGTAAGTTTGTTTAGTAATTTGCATAATAGATTTCGATTCAATTTCAATTACAATAATGCTCGGACATAATTTTTCAAAGTTTGACCCCAATGAAAATATGAAGTCTTCCTTCGAGAAGCTTCTTGATATTTTCATGCAACTGCTTACCTATACAAATGGTGATGTAGGGGAAGCGCTTAGCTGGCTCACCGAACTTGATAAAGAATATAAGCTGACTGACAACGAATATGGTACGGGCGATTTTATAGAAGACCTTAAAAGCAAAGGATACATTGATGAAAACAAACGAAATGGTGAAATAAAAATTACTGCGAAAACGGAACAGGGAATAAGAAAGCGGAGCCTTGAGGAAATATTTGGAAAGCTAAAGAAAACGAAGGCTGGCAACCACAACACATTTAAACCGGGCGGTGGAGATGAGATTAATCCAGAGACGAGGCAATTTCAATTTGGCGACACATTGGAGCAAATAGATTTTACAGAATCAATTCGAAATGCACAGATTAATCATGGCATTGATAGTTTTAGCATGCATGAGGACGACCTCCAGATTCGTGAAACAGATTTTAAGTCCCAGACATCCACGGTGCTGATGATTGACATTTCGCATAGTATGATACTGTATGGCGAAGACAGGATAACGCCTGCAAAAAAAGTTGCAATGGCATTAAGTGAACTTATTACCACAAAGTATCCTAAGGACACGCTTGATATCGTTGTTTTCGGAAATGATGCATGGACAGTAGAAATAAAAGACCTTCCTTATTTGCAGGTAGGCCCCTATCATACTAACACAGTTGCTGGTCTTGAGCTTGCCATGGACATCTTAAGAAGAAGGAAAAATCCCAACAAGCAGATTTTTATGATAACTGATGGTAAGCCCACATGTCTTAAAATAGGACGGCGGTATTATAAGAACAGTTTTGGAGTAGACAGGCGAATTTTAAATCGATGTCTTAACCTTGCTGCTCAATGTAAAAAACTCAAAATTCCTATCACGACATTTATGATCGCAAGCGATCCATATTTGCAGAGGTTTGTAACGGAGTTTACTGAAACTAATAATGGCAAAGCTTTCTTCGCATCTCTTGACAGGCTGGGAGCATTTATTTTTAAAGATTTTGAGAGTGGAAAGAGGAAGACGGTTTATTAAACTGAAACCCGTGATTGCGAGTAGGAAAATATAGTTCTACAATTCATAAACCAATTTCAGCTCGCTAAATAAACAGTTACGTTTTTCAGGTAACTAAGTAAACCTCCTCGTCATCATTAAAACACCGCTTCTATAAAAGTAAAATCCAATTCATAAAACAATCTTATTAATTAATTTAATCTACCCAAATCGCGATTCTAAAAATGGACATACAAAAAATTAAAACCTTAGGCGAATTAAAAGACAGCAATTATAAACCAAGGTCAATCAAAGAAGAGATAAGAGAAAATCTCATAAAAAAGATCAGTAAAAAAGATATCACATTTCCTGGTATTATCGGTTACGAAGATTCTGTAATTCCTGATACAGAAAGAGCATTATTGTCCCGTCACAACATTTTGTTTTTGGGGCTACGGGGACAGGCAAAGACACGTATGGCGAGGCAAATGATTGAATTACTGGATGAATACATTCCTGTAATACAAGGCAGCGAAGTAAACGATGACCCTTTTAATCCTTTGAGCAAATATGCTAAGGACCTGGTGAATGAAAAGGGAAATGACACGCCAATTGAATGGCTGCACAGAAGCGTGCGTTACGGCGAAAAGCTGGCAACGCCTGATGTAAGCGTTGCGGATCTTATAGGCGACATTGACCCTATAAAAGCTGCGAATCTAAAACTGAGTTATGCAGATGAACGCGTAATCCACTATGGAATAATCCCAAGAAGTAACAGGGGAATTTTTGTGATTAATGAATTGCCCGATTTGCAGGCACGCATCCAGGTTTCCTTATTTAATATACTGGAAGAAGGCG
>JBDUEG010000007.1:0-25582 GCA_040002575.1 Ginsengibacter sp. | reverse complement strand
CCTGTTTCTATAAAACGGGCGTTATTGGGCGAAGAAAGCGCACTGATTGGCGCCGCCAGTTTGTGGCAATAATTTAATCGGATTAGTGTCTACCTGCCCGGTATCTGTTTCGGCGACAACCTAAAATAGCTTTTGCTTACTTGTCATTATCTTCCTTATTTATCATCACATTAAACCCTGGGGCCTTATACCCGTGAGGCAAATAAGTGGCGGGTATGGAGCTGGCGTTCCCATCCCTTGCTGCCCTGTAATGCGGTGATAGAATTTCTATGCCTCTCTCATTGCAAACATCCTGTATGTTTTGATGCAGGTTGGAATAAATCAAAGACTGTTTATTGGCCTCTCTTATATATGCATTTAGTTGGTAAGACACATAAAAATCGTCAAGGCTGGTTTGTAATACAAAGGGTAAAGGTTCATGCAAAATTAAATCAGTTCTCAAAGCCGCATCAATTAATGCCTGGTGCAAATCTTTCCAGGGCACATCATAGCCGATAGTGACCATCGTATGTATAATTAATCCATTTCCAGGAGCATCGCTGCTATAGTTAATAGTGTGGCTGCTCATTACCGTGGAGTTGGGTATAGAAATAATTTCATTTTTGATAGTTCTCACCCTGGTAACAAGCATTGTTTTTTCTATTACATCTCCGGTTACTTCTCCAATTTTTACGCGATCCCCTATTTTAAATAAACGCATGTACGTAAGCACCAGTCCGGCGACAACATTGCTTAAAGAACCTGAAGACCCGAATGTAAATAATACTCCCAGGAAAACCGATACTCCCTTAAAAACCGGGCTGTCGCTTCCCGGCAAATAAGGGAATATTACAATGATCATAAACGCAAATATTAATACCCTTATAATCTGATAAGTGGGATTAGCCCAGTCAGGATAAAACCCCGAAATATGCAATTTTTCTTTTTCAATTTCATGTTTTAAAAAGCTAATTCCTTTTAACAGGTACCTGAAAACAAAAATTATTACGATAATAGTTATAAGGCTTGGAAGATAATTCCATAAACCGGAGGCAATTTTTTTAACAGGCGTTAGAATATAACCGATAAGAGTAGCCGCAAAACCTTTTGTCCAGGGGAAAATTCCAAATAATATTGGAAGCGCTATATAAATCGCAAGTAAAATTATAAACCATTTTACTATCGTATTTATTGTTAACAGTACGTTCGCTTGTCTTTTCGCATCAAACAGCGTATAATTTTTTATGGTAATTCCTTTAATTTTTTCGTTTTCCTCATTTTGAATTTTAAACGCTGTCCATTTGAAAAGCTTTCCGATATAAACGATTAATACACCTATCACGAGCAGTACAAGTATGGCAAGGCCTATTTCTTTTGCCAGTGTTGAGAAACTGGTTTCGGATTTATATTTTGCTACTTCATCGCCAATTTTTTCCTTATATATTTTTGCCAGTTCCAATTTGGTTGTATTGTTCCAAAGAGCATCATTTTCAGTAATACTAGTTATAATGCTTCCTTCCAACATAACATCAACCGTTGTTTCCGTCTCTGAAATTTTTAATGAATCCGGCTTGAAATTAAAATTATCAGCCAGCGCTTTTACGCGTCCCGTTATCGCTTCGGCTCTGTCTTTAGGTGAAAAACTTCCCAACTTATTGTATATAGTAAAAAGGGTATCATTAAAAAAACCGGTGACGGGAAATCCTATTGCCGTGCTGCGTAAAGAATCAATTTGCAGTTTTTTCAAGGCAATACGTCCCGCTTCATTGTCTTTCAGATCCTGGAGTTTTTTTTGTAACTCTTCCTTCTTAAGATTATCAGTTGTTTTTAAAGAATTAAGCTGCGTTTCCAGTGCCACTTTCTGGGTTGAATCTACACTTCGTTGCTTTTCAATATCGGTGATCTTTTTATTATAATGCTCAAAAATAATAGCGTTTAGAGAGTCACTTTTCTTTAAAGCGCTATCCTGCTGCCCAATCGCTGCTTGAGCTGACAATGAAACAGCAATAGTGATGATTAAATTTTTTAAAAGATTATTTATTTGCATAACTCTGATTATTCTATTTGACGAGAAAATTTAAGTTTTAAAAAAGTACATTTAGTCAAACAAATATCTGTGACGTTGATAATTAAAACACCATTGCCTTACTTCATTAAAGGGCAATAGCCGCAATACATTTTTAGCATTAGATAATTTGCCCGTTTATTAAACGGTATTCGAAATTTACATAATTTTCCTGACTGGTCGCTATAAGTAAAGCTGAATTCCAGTAGGGCAATTCGAAGAAGGCAGCGAAATATTCACCTACCGAAATTATCTTGCTTGTCGGATATGATGTGAACAGGTAAAGGTCCAGTTTTTCAATTTTCAACTTCCTGTTAAGGGATCATTTTCCTTGATGGCATAAAGAAAATCTAACCTGGCATTTTCAGCAATTCTTTAAAGCCGGCCTTAATGAAGACTTTCTTTGGGAGCGAATTCAACAGCTTTAATTCTTCGGGAATGGAAGTGTCGTTGTCGAGAAATTTTAATACTGTGGCAGCTTTATTCTTTTCAAAAAGAATTGAAAAAATCTCTTTTCCTTCCATTAATCTTTTAGAAAGAATATGTAATAAGGTGCTGTCATAAAAATAAAAGCGATTCCTGTAGTTTTTCCTTTTAAGGTCTTTCCCTGTAGATAATGCTTTTGTAATAGCGTCAGCCTGAGCCTGTATAAATTTAAAAGTGTACCCCGTTGATGCCTTGGTTTGGCCACCCGCAGTTCCTACATAATACATTTGGTTTCGATATGCCGGAAAGCGGGCGTTTGTCATTGGAATAACACCAAACTCCGCATCAATGATTCGATAATTTTCAAGGCCGAGATGATTTTTTAAATAATCTTTTAGAGCAATATCATATTCCTCCCGCAGTAGAATATTTTCAGTAAACAAAGTATACTCAACCAGAGCCCTTGTAGAAGATAACGGTAAAACGTAGCCGAAAGTAGTGCCATGTTTCTGTGTAACTCTAAAATCCATAAGTACTGCCTCGCTGCTGTTAAAAAAATCACCTGGAGTTTCAACGATCCATCCTTTGAAATGCTGCAGCAAATAAAATTTATCTTTCTGCTTTGTCTCTGGCTGATAAATTGAATTAAAAATTAGCGCCTTTTTATTAAAAAAAATATTCTCTGAGTCAATCTTGATTTTCGAAAAGGTGTCTTCATTTTCAAATGAAATACTACCATAGATAATGTCAATATTCTTTTGAGACTCAATCTTCGCAAAGCAGTATTCGTAAAAATCAATCCCCCTTATCATTTTATATTCATAAGGATGTACATCAAGGGGAATCGACTGATCGTCAGTTTTAAAAAAAAGGTTACTCCACCTTTTAAAGACAATCTTTTCAAAAAAGCCATCTTCCTTTTCCCAAAAACACCAGGTACGGTCGTTATTTATTTTTTTTTCTTTGTCTATAATAAGAATCTTTTTATCAGAAAAAAACGGCGAATCAATCATGCGCAGAATAATACTAAGAGATGCACAACCTGCGCCCAAAAAAACATAATTATATTGAGTCGCCTGCATGAAATCCTTGTGGTTTGATGACCCTTGAAGTTAATTTATAAAGACAATAAAGAATGGCGATTTGTTATGTGGGTCTTTAGGTAAGAAATCCAGAGATTTTTAATTATGTGAAGCAAGAACTGAGGCAGCTTTAATTTTATTTTCTGTTGCTCTTTTCTTGTCAGCTTTTACTTTGTCCCAATACTTTTTTGCCACCAGCAGCATTCCGAAACTTTCTCCATCTTCCTTTTCCAAATGCTTGTGATGCATTTTATGCGCCCATCGTATACTGCGAACGTATGTGTTATCAGTACGAGTGAAGAGCTTTATGCGCTGATGAATAATTACATCATGCACGATGAAATAAGCAAGCCCATACATTGCAATACCTGTACCTATAGCTGCAAGCGAAGGTTTATTACTGAACGTCCCGATTAAAATACAAAGAATGCTGGGTATCGAAAAAATAAGAAAAAAAGCATCGTTCTTTTCAAAAAAGCCTTGTCCTTTTTTATGGTGATCTTCATGTAAATACCATAACAAGCCATGCATAATAAATTTATGAGTAAGCCAGGTAATACCTTCCATTATTAGAAAAGTCCCCAGCATTATTATAAAGAAATATATCATTTGCATTCTGCTACAAAAATAAGATTTTTAAAAAAATTCTCTTTTAGATCACCGGCAAACAGCACTTACGCCACACTAAATTTTTCAGAATGATGCATTTTAATTTCCGGCAAAGCCAACCTGAACCACTCAGTATATTTTTGAGGACGTGTCAACAATGAAGATTCAATATCTTCAATACTCTTATAGCAATAATCGCTTACCTCGCCTGCATTGGGGGCTATGTCACCATCGTACAGGCCTGTAAATACATGATCATATTCATGCTCTGTTAAACCATTGTTGAAGGTGGCTTTATAAGTAAATTTAAACGCAGGGAATAACGCCGTTGTAAAGCCCATTTCTTCAGATAACCTTCGTTTCGCCGCGGATAAAACCTGCTCACCAGGAATCGGATGACTGCAGCATGTGTTGGTCCATAAACCACCACTATGGTATTTTCCGGCAGCACGCTGCTGAAGGAGCATCTCTCCTTTACTATTAAAAATAAAAATACTGAAAGCACGGTGAAGAAGCCCTTTTAAATGAGCTTCCATTTTCTCCATTGTTCCAATTTGCTCATCGTCTTCGTTTACCAATATTACTTCTGTGAAAACATTCATCGATCCAAAGTTGTTAAATTAAATGTAACTGGTTTTTGACTCCTGCTCTTACAACAATAGCTGCCTTGGAATAATTTGGAATTCTTATCCTTCGTTCTAAAATTTTATCAGGCTGGGTTCGCTTTATTTTTTTGAAGAGTGATAAATAATATTTGTATGCTACATATACGCCAAACCTGGCTTTAAGGGGCAATTCAACGATTCCTTTATATGCGTTCG
Source organism: Ginsengibacter sp. (assembly GCA_040002575.1). GTDB lineage: Bacteria > Bacteroidota > Bacteroidia > Chitinophagales > Chitinophagaceae > Ginsengibacter. The sequence goes on along the minus strand of JBDUEG010000007.1, from coordinate 20,600 downwards.
CAAAATCATCCATAATTTCCCTCTCTATATTTTGTTTTGATTCAGTAGTAAAATTTAAAAAATCGACTTCCGGGAAATAGGTACGCTCAAGTTGCTGGAAATCGGCTTTTACGTCCCTTAAAAAATTTACTTTTTGGAAAGCCGCGCCAAGAGATTTTGCAAACGGTTTTAATTTTTCATATCGATTCTTATCTTTCTCGCAAAAAATACTTAAACACATCAGGCCAACTACCTCTGCGCTTCCGTAGATATAATCCTTATACCCATCACTATCGTAAGACTTTTTGTGAAGATCAAACTCCATGCTTCTGAAAAATGCATCTATTAAATTTATGCTGAGCTGATATTCATTTACAGTAAGCTGAAAACTTTGAAGTATTGGATTAACACTAATTCCTCTTTTAATTGCTTTATATGTTTCTGCCTTGAACTCTGCAAGCAATTCCTCTTTATTGTAATCATGAAAGGTGTCAACAATTTCATCAGCAAATCTTACGAATCCGTAAATATTGTAAATAGGCGTTTGCAGGTCTTTATGCAATAGCCTGATAGCACTACAGAAAGAAGTACTATACTTCTGTGTTGTAATTTTACTACACTGCATACTTACATCGTGGAATAACTGCATCATAAACCATTAATCATTTATCATTCACCTTTATAAAAATACATTTTATGAACCAAAATATTTAATAACTTCTTTGGCTACGACTTCTCCGCTTATAAGCGAAGGTGGCACCCCGGGGCCCGGCACAGTCAATTGCCCTGTATAAAAAAGGTTTTTTATTTTTTTACTCCTACACGCCGGCTTAAGAACCGCGGTTTGCATCAAAGTATTTGCTAACCCGTAAGCATTTGCCTTGTAGGCATTATAATCAGTTACGAAGTTTGAAGGGCCAAAAGATTGTTTGTAAACAATATCATCTTTTATTTTCTCGCCAATTCGCTTTTCGAATCTTGTCATGATTTTTTCAAAATATTTATCCCTTAGTTCTTCGCCATCTCCCTGTAAGCCAGCTGATATTGGTATTAAAAAAAATAAATTTTCAAATCCTTCGGGCGCCGTTGTCTTATCCGTCACTGAAGTTGCACTTACATAAAACAATGGTTCGTCGGGCCATTGCCTGCTTACATAAATCTGTTCACCATGCTTTTTAAAATCTACGTCAAAAAATAAAGAATGATGCGTAATATTCTTAAGTTTTTTTTTCAATCCTACAAAGTATAGTAAGCAGCCAGGTGCTAAAACTCTTTTGTCCCAATACTTTTCATCATAACTCCTATATTTTTGAGGTATCAGTTTATCTTCTATAAAATGATAATCTGCACTTCCTATTACTACATCACATTCATAGTTTTTCCGTTGTGCGTTTTCCTTCCTAATTACTGTAGTAACTCCTTTTGCACTTTTTTCAAATATATTTATTGCGGTCACATTTTCATCAAACTTAAAATTGACGCCCAGTTCCAGAGCTAATTCATACATACCGTTAACGACACTATACATTCCCTTTTCAGGATACCATGTACCTCCTTTTATATCCGCATAATTCATGAGACTGTACAATGCGGGTGTATCTTTTGGCAAAGCACCCAGAAATAAAACCGGAAACTCAAGCAATTGTTTAAGCTTTGAATCTTTAAAATTCTTTTGAATGTGCTTTTTTATCGAAGAAAAGACGTCCAGCTTTACTATTCCACTTATAAGTTCCCAATCCAAAAATTCAAGCCATGACCGGCCTGGCTTCTGAACCAGCTTATTAATTCCAATTTTATATTTGTATTCAGCCTGTTTTAGATACTTATCCAGTCTTTGTCCACTTCCTTTTTCAACTTTTTCAAATAGTTTTTTCAGCTCATTATAGTCCGCAGGAATCTCTATCTCTTCATCTTCCCAAAAAATTTTATAAGAAGGATCAAGTCTTTTTAGCGTGTAATAATCTGATCTGCTCTTTCCAAAATTTGAAAAATATCTTTCAAAAACATCGGGCATCCAGTACCAACTTGGTCCCATATCAAACACAAACCCATCTGCCTCCAGTTTTCTTGCCCGGCCACCCGGAATGCTATGTTTTTCAATGACGGTAACATGCCATCCGGCTTTAGCCAGATAGGAGGCCGAGGATAATCCTGAGAAACCACTTCCTATAACAATTGCCTTTTTCAAATTTAAAATCTTACGATAACTAAAGATACCTTAAAGCTATACCAGGCTGTAAAGAATAAGATTTTAAAACCGGGAAAGTTTTTCTTTAAGAAGTTTACGGGCAAAGTGAATCCGGCTTTTAACCGTGCCCAAAGGCTCTTCCAGTATACCGGCAATCTCATGGTATTTGTATCCTTCAAAATATAATACAAAAGGCGTTTTAAAGATATTTGGCAAATGATATATTTCCTTTTCAATCTCCTTTAGCTTAAGCTTGCTTTCGGCGAGATTTATAACAGAAAGTTGGTTATGATTAAGCAAGAAGTCATTAGGAGTCGCATCGAGGATTACATTTTGCTTTATTTTTTTACGATAATCATTTATAAAAATATTACGCATTATTATATAAAGCCATGCTTTGATATTAGTGCCAAAATTGTATTTCTCCCTGTTAGCAACAGCCCTGTACATTGTTTCCTGTACAAGATCTTTTGCTCTCTCGTTATCTCTTGTGAGGGTTATTGCAAAGGGCTTTAAGAAATCTGAATTGTGTAAAAGAAGCTGATCAAATTCAACAGTTGACATAAAAAGCGTTTAAGGTTTCTACTGTCAAAGCTAAACAAAGTCTATTACAGAAAAAAATATTTGTTTAAGTATTTTTAAAAAATCTTAAACAACATTTGAGAATGACTTTAGAAAATTAGGGAAAAGCTCAATGGAGATTATCTATAAAATCTCTTACCTCAGTAAGGGACTTTTTGAAAACTATTCCTGATGGCAGCTTTTTCTGATAGGAATTAGTTAGTCTACCTGAAATTATTGTAGGATAATTACTAAACTTCTTACTGAGTGTGTCGATAAACTTTTCAAAATTAAAATTTTGTGATGCAGATGTTACGTGCGTATAAAGATAATCCGGGGTTTTGTGCTCTGTCACATTTTCCAGCTCTTTAAAAGGCGTATGTGCTCCGAGATATATTACAGAAATCCCTTTTTTCTTAAATAAATAGGATACCAGCAATATTGATATCTCGTGGTACTCACCCTCCGGTAAAAAAAGGCAAACCTTTATGGACGATTTAATCGTGGCTGGTAAGGAATCGATCCCAACTATAATTTTTTGTCTTATTATATTACTGACAAGATGCTCCTGCGCCGGATTTATATGATTAGTTAGCCACAGTATTCCTACTTTTTCAAGAAAGGGAAAGATGATACTAAGAATTGCCTTACCCATCCCTAAAGCCAAAATACTTTCATTAATGATAGATTCAAATCCTTCTATATTATAATCGACCATAGCCTCTAATAGCTGGTTGACCGTTAAGTGATCTTTTGCCGCTGAATCGGTAAGAGAAAGAATATTCTCAGCTAATACATCCGCAGTCATTTTATCAATATGGGAAATTTTAAACCCATACTTATTCAAAAGTGCAATATTAAGAATAGTCTTAAGTTCTTCATTGGTGTAGTACCTGATATTGGTATTTGATCGCTTGGGCTTGAGGAAAGAATATCGTTGCTCCCAAATGCGTATTGTGTGAGCTTTAATACCGGAAAGATTCTCTATATCTTTTATTGTAAAGAGCATAATACAGTTAATAGTTTACTCTATTACAAAAAAATGGCACATAAGTTTTCTTGAAAAAAAATTCTTCCGCATATTTTTATTTACAATTCTATCAATCGACTTACATGGCGTTTGAAATTGCTCTCAAATATGCATCAATAACTATTTGTTTGTCGAACTCCTTAATTATTTTTTTCCTGGCTTTCTTTCCCATACAATTCCTCTGCTCTCCCGTATAGGACATGATCATTTCCATTTTTGCGGCAAGGTCAATATCATCCCGCACTTTGCATAGCAATCCCGTAATGCCATCTTCCACAATTTCTTTACAGCCAGTCGTATTAGCGGCTATTACAGGCTTTTCCATACTTCCAGCTTCCAATAAAATATTAGAAGTGCCTTCACGATAAGAGGGCAACACGATGCAATCTGCTTCTGCTATGAATTTCCGTACATCTTTCTTTTCCCCCAGATAATCTATAATCCCCTCTTCTATCCAGTGCTGCAGTTGTGATTGAGTAATAGTATTTGTTTTTAGATTTTGTGTCCAGAAAGGCCCGATCACATTAAAAATTGTATGCGGAAATTTTTTTCTTATAATACGTGCTGCATTAATATATTCAAAAATGCCTTTATCTTTTATAAGCCTTCCAATGAATAAAAAAATAAATGTTTCAGGGTCTTTTTCTTTTAAAACAAAAGGCTTGAATTTTTCAAAATCGACACCTGAACCAGGAACCCGTTCTGCTATTTCCGGCTTTACAAATTTCCTCTCCAAGAAAAGATTCATATCATCATAGTTTTGAAAAAAAACTTTCCTGGTTTTACTCAAAGCATTTCTATACAAGGCCCGTGCGGTACGATACACAATGTTTTTACTTATAAATAATGGCCCAACACCGGTAATATTTGTGATAGTAGGTATGCGCAATTGCCGTGTTATCAGGTTTCCCCAAATGGCAGGCCTTATGCTAAACGTTAAACAAACATCTGGCTTAATTCTTTTTAATTGCTTCCTTACATTATAGATGTAACTGGCGACTTTAAAGGGATTGAGATTGCCGGATCCCACATTAAGAACTTTTAAGCCCATTTTTTCAACCTGGGGTACGAACTTATTAGTGTGAGTTATTACGTAAACCTTACAACCTTCACGCAGCAGCCTCAACATCAATCCTTCCCTCATTGTATACGTGGAAATAAGGCCATTTTCAATTACCGCAATTTTCTTTCCTTTCAATTCATACTTCATTGCACATATTTTTATTCCACACCTCCATGGAGAACAATGTCCAAAGGATCTTTGCACGCTTCTCATCAGAAATATCTACTTTCTTATTAAGAAGATCAAGCACAAAACTTTGTTGAACAAAATTTTTATAAAAGCACTGCGAAGAACTTAGAAAATCAGTCACAGGCTCTTTCAACTCTTTATCGATCCAGCTTTTTAAGGGGATTTCAAATCCTCTTTTAGGCTGATTAATTAAAGTGGCCGGCAAATATTTTACAGCAAGTCGCCTTAATAAATACTTTGTTGTTCTTCCATTTATCTTATACTTATCTGCAATACCGGGAATATATTCAAGCAATTCCTTTGATAAAAAAGCGCTTCTCCCCTCAAGTGAATTAGCCATAGTGGCTATATCCATTTTCACGAGGAGGTCATCAAAAAGATTAATGTCGAAATCCATATTCATAATTTTCTGCAACCCTGACAAATCACTATTAGCGATTTGATCAAAATCTTTTCTTAGAGGTTCAAGATAATCAAAGCCCGGGTCGGTTATAAACTCAGTATAATCTTCGAAAATATCTACCCCGGCAGACAAATAAATTTCCACATTCGATTTTGATGCAAGAGATGCCAGCCTGTACAAATAATTATAAAAAGATTTTTTATTGTGTGACTTTGGCATTCCCCGTTTTATAAAAGAAGCCCCGTTTTTCACGAGGTAATTTTTTTTAAAGAAATCATACCGTGCAAAAGGTACGTATCTTCTGTAACCGCCAAAAAGTTCATCCGCACCATCACCGTTTAAAATAACAGTAACATATTTCTTCGCTTCCCGGCTCACATAATAACTTGGTATAGCAGAACTGTCGAAGAATGGTTCTCCATAATTTGATAAAATCTTTTCTATATCATCCCTAAGATTAGCAAACGATATCTTTATTTCCGTATGATTGGTATGGTATTTTTCGGCGACAAGTTTGGCTAGTGGTGCTTCGTTGTATTCTCCCTCAAAGGAGACAGTAAAGGTTCTTAGCCTGCTATTGTATTGAGACGCTATTGCTGTTGTAAGACCACTATCGATCCCACCGCTTAAAAAACTTCCAACCTCCAAATCACTGGATTCAATTCTTCGCTTTACAGCAGTATGCAAAAACTGATCAGTTTTCTGTAAGCTTGTCTCAAGGGAATCTTTGCATTGAGTAGAATAATAATCATTGATGTTCCACCATTTTTTTTCTGTAATTGCAAGGTTGTCACAATTAATGGTGAGGTGTGTTCCCGCTGGAAGCTCTTTCACTTTTTTATATGGAGTAAACTGCCGGTAAAAAGAACCAAGCCTTAAGTAATGATAAAAATTTGCAGGTTCCACTTCAAGCTTAACCATTTTATAAAGACAATTTAATTCACTGGCAAAAGCGAAAACTTTATCGTCAAAATAATAGTATAATGGCTTCTTCCCTGCGCGGTCCCTTGCAATAAATAATTCATTTTTTACTTTATCATGAATTATAAAAACGAACATGCCATCAAGGTATTGAAGAAAATCCCTACCGAATTTATCATACAGGAGAAGTAACGTTTCAGTATCTGATGAGGTGTTTCCGGCTAAATTAAATTGCTTCCGGATTTCCTGGTGGTTATAAATTTGCCCGTTAAAGATAATCACATACCTGTCCTTAAGCGACATAGGTTGGATACCTCCGGCGATATCAAGAATTGCAAGCCTTAAGTGAAAGAGATTTACATTGCCGTGCTGATAGCCTCTGCGTTCATCAGGGCCCCGATGCCCCATGATTTTGGTGACTGTATCATATGAAAAATCCGCATTAATCGTTCCCGCAAGACCGCACATTAATATTAATGAATTTGTGTGCGCAAAATAACTGTATTATTCCTGATTCTGAAACGGAAAGAATTCATGCTTATTAAAACTCAAGGCCTTATACAGAAAGCGAAAATTCAGTCTGCACCGGGATACTAGCTTTTTGCAACCTCCTAATAAGTGATCTTTCTTTTACTCTTTCAAAAATCAGAAAAAGGGAAATAGTATAAAACGGGAGGCATGGAATTTTGTAACGAACGAGTGTTCCAAAATTCAGCGTGCTAGCTCCGACGAAGAGCGCAAACACTAACGAAAAAAGGAAACAGTACATAATAAGCGGGTCGGTTAATATCAGCCTTATAAAAGTTCTCAAGCCGCTTTTGAAAACCACATAGAAAGTAAAAAAAAGCAATACAAGGCTTTCTAATGATGCAAGCATTGAAGACATCTTTCGTGACTCCCATAAAAATGGCCTGAAAAAAGTTGTGAAAATGGCAACCGGTGCTAAATCAATAAGGCCGCTAAGAGAGCCATCGAATTCAACACCAAGGTCAAAGTTCGAATCTGCAGTTTCATTGCCATCCATAGAACTTATAGCTCCATTGAGATGTTGTATACTCTTGGTAATATCATGTACGGCATAAGCCCCCAATTCATGATCATATGAATTGAGGACGGTCGTAAAACCATACATGCTGCTTAATATTAGCGCTGGTGCCAGCATGTATTTTAGCAACTTGTTTTTAATGACCTCCATGTTTTTTAGGATTATAAAAAGTACAAAAAAAGGTAGGTAAGAGATAAGAATATATACTTTTAAAATGGCGAGAAGGTAACCAAAAGCAAAAAGAATCACTGCGTTTTTGATAAAGCTTTTTTTACGGTACAGCATTTCATATACTGAATAGGTAACCCACCCAATTGATGCAATACAAAGTGTATCCTTCAATATTCCTGAACTCCAAAAAACCAACGTTGGAAAATATAATATACCAATAGCAAATTTTTTATGCATATGTGGGTATTGCTCATAGAAGAAAAGAAAAAGCTTCCAAAGGCCACTAAAAGCTATACAAGCAAAGAGGATATTAATAGCCGCATACCTTCCAAAAGTAAAAAATGAAAAGATAACAACGAGTCTTGTCACCATAAAATTAGCCTCAGATTTGAAGTAACCTGAATTCCATGGATCCTTTAATAAAGTTTGATCAAAATCTTTTCCTTTACTGAATATTATGTCGAGATTATGAGGGTCATTTAGTATAAGATGAAAAATATTATTGCCCTCTTTTTGATACAATCCAATAGAATCGCCCGGAGATAAATAGACACTAAAAATTGAAAAGGCCAAACAGCCTAACATCTTTATCCAGAAGCCTTGCCTATGATATTTTCTTAAGATAGGATCATCATAAGTATTTCGCAGTCTCCTAAAAAAAAGGCTGGACAGGAATATGAAAATTGGGAATAATATTAAATCGCCATAGCCCATTTAAAAGGTAATATTATATTCATGTGTGTAACTTAAATCGAAAAACGCCCCGCCTCATCATTGTAGGGTTGATGCGGCTGGTGCTGAAAAAAACCCCTTCAAAACCTTTATGCGGTAAAACAAATAATTACTAATATTATATTGAGGCGATGATATCCTTTCTAAAATAAGTGCAGGTGTCGCTTTTGAGTTATTTGTAAAAGCATCAACCATCGGCCATAAAATAAAGCCAAGCTTTCTAAATTTATTAGTCTTCTGAAAAATAATAATCGTTCCGGCAAATGCAATTAAAAAAGCCAGGTACATCATTGTTGCTATAACTATACTTTCACTGAATTTCGTTTTAAGAATAAAAAACCGGTTACGAACATAATAATACATCTTCCAGTTACTATCAAATGCCCAGTCATTTTTATAAGAATAAGAACATGCAGGATGATAATGAATGCTGTTTGCTTTAGTGTAATATGGTATTTTGTTTTTTCTTATTATACGGAAATAATATTCAGTTTCGTCGCCCCATAAAAATAATTTGGGATTTGGAAGCCCTACCCTTTCAATTATCTTGCGGTGTAGCAGTGTTCCATTAAACGGATGAGCAACGTTTTCTATAATTGTTTCCTTTACATCTTCGAGCGTAGTAAGATTACCCGTTTTCCAAACAAAAGTCTTTTTATCTTCTTTATCAACTACTGCGCAATTACGTAAACATAATTCTTCGTTATCTTCTTCAAGGAGTTTTTCCAGTGCATCTCTTTTAGGGTACCCGTCATCATCCATAAGCCAAATCCATGTATATTTTTTTTCAAAAGCTGTTTTTATACCTGTATAAAACCCGCCTGCGCCTCCCAGGTTTCTTTGGGTAATAAAATCAATATCTTTTTCACCTTTTAACCATTCTTCGGTGTTATCCGTACTGCCATTATTGATTACAAGAATTTTATCAATTTTGCGGGATTGATTTCTGAGGGCGGTAATACATTGCGATAGTAATTGCCGGCGGTTGTATGTTACAACTACAGCGATAACCTTTTCCATAGAACAGGTACATTTGGTTTTAATAGATTCGGATATTCAGGATATTAACGCAGAAGGAATATTTGTTATTGTAAACTTGAATGAGTTTTTCGGGCTTTCACTAAGTGAAATATCAACGCACGCAGGGATTTTACGTTTTGCATTTTTTTTAAACTGAGAGGTCTAAAAATTTACAATGATTCAACGTTTGGGAAAACAGGAAGTTTCTGGCGGTTTATAAATGCAGAATAAAATTTTTCTGAGAAATCTATAGCTTCTCCTATCACATGGTGCATATCCATATAGCGATAAGTGGCAAGCCTTCCAAGGAATGAAACATTTTTCATTTGCTCAGCTTCTTCCCTGTATTTCATTAATAGTTTTTTATCGGCTTCGAGCCTTTTCGGGTAAAAAGGAATGTCATCGTCCGCAGTTTCCTTGCTAAATTCTTTGAAGCAAATAGTCTCATCATGATGCTCCCACGGGGCGAAATGTTTATGCTCAGTAATCCTTGTATGCTCAACAGCCTCATCGCAATAGTTCATGACAGCCGTGCCCTGGTAGTCACCGCTTGCATGGATTGGTTCAAATGTTACAGTCCTGTAACCAAGCCTGCCAAACCGATGGTTAAAAAAAGCATCAATGGGGCCGGTAAAAAATACATGCTCGAAAGATGGAAAATTTTCCGCAGGGATAAATTTTTTCCGGAGTATGGTATTAATGTTTTTTTTATCAAGAAGCTTTTCAACAAAAACAGTATACCCTTCCACAGGAATGCCTATGTACGGATTGTTATAATAGCTGTCATCGTAAGTAAACCTTACAGGAAGTCTTTTCAGAATTGAAGCAGGCAGTTGCTTAGGCTCACATCCCCACTGCTTTTTAGTATAACCATAAAAAAAGGCATCATACAGATCTCTTCCTATAAACTTCAAAGCCTGCTCCTCAAAATTTTTTGGATCTGCAATACTTGTATCAGCTTTTGTTGATATAAAAGCTTCCGCTTCTTTGGGGTTAAATGTTTTATTAAAAAACTGGTTAATGGTGTGAAGGTTTACGGGAAGAGAATAAATCTTATTGTTACTGATAGCTTTTACTTTATGAGCAAAAGGCCTTAGTTCAATAAATTTATTCACAAAATCCCATATTTCTTTTTTATCAGTATTAAAAATATGTGGACCATAACGGTGAACCATAATGCCTGTTGCATTATCCCGTTCAGTGTAACAGTTACCTGCGATGTGCGACTTTTCCTCCCAAATTTCAATTTGGCAATCAGCAATTAATTCCGAGAGGCGATGCGCCAAAACCGCGCCTGAAAATCCTGCTCCTACTATAAGAAATTTTGACGGCATACAACAAGGTTACAATTTAAAATGCATTTTCGAAGATTGCTTTTTCGTATTTTCTTTAAACAGGAATTGGGGAAACTTGAATGCGTATCCTTCCAATTAAGATGAATATCAAACCGTTCGAACATCACTTCAGTACTGCCTTATAAATTTTGCAATACTTTTCTACAGCTTTGTTAAGGTTATAGTATTCTATAGCCCCCATCCTGATTGTAGATCTATCCGCCGGATAAATGCCGGATGAAAATTCATTTGCGATTGATTGAGCCGCGCTTTGAAATTCTTCCTCTTTAAACTCTTTTAAAACGATTCCTGATTTATATTTCCTGACAATTTCAGCTACATCGCCAACACCTGAATTTGTAATAACAGGAATATTCATAGCCATTATCTCCCCATGCTTTGTAGGTGATGACGATTGCTTCGAATAACAAGGCTTTATAAAAAAAACAGAATAATTGCTTAAAGAAAGAAGCAAGGGAACCTCGTGCCGCCGCGCATGCTTTACAATAATCTGTTCATCGCGAATCCCGAATTTTCTTGCAGTTTCAAAAATTGTCCCGTGCTGATCAGGAGTTATAAATAAAAACCTGGCTGCAGGAATTTTATCAGAAATTATTTTACAAAATTTCATCATTTCATCAGTAAGGTACCACCCACCAGTAGAACCAAGATAGCTAACGATAAAGTCGTTGTCTTCAATACCTAATTCCTTTTTTAAAGCATTTTTTGTGACGGAACTGATTTTTGCAGGATCGAATAGATCCAGGTCGACACTACAAGGAATCACTTCCAGGGGTATTGCTTCTCTATAATCCGGCCACTTTTTTATAATTTCTTTCGCCGCATATGTAAGGCACACTATACCATCACAATTCTTTATTTCCTCTCTTTCTTTTCCTTTAAAAAAAAGATAAATGCGCCTATAAAAAATATTATCACGATTCCACATTCCACCTTCCACCCTGCTGTCTGCATAAAACTCCCTGATATCATGCATAAACTTTACACCGAATTTTTTCTTCATCCATAATCCAATTAAAGACGGTATACCAGCACGCGTATGAACCATATCAAATCGTTCTTTTGCGTGAAGCTGCCCTGCCTTTCTCTTTAGCATCATCACATCATAGACCGAAGAAAATACCGGTGGCCTTTTATGGTAGGGAATGAATTCCCATTTTATATTGTGTGGCCTAAGTAAGCCTTCTACATAGGCATTATACTTAACAAAGCTTCCGGGCTTTTCACAACTTAAAATCGTAAAAGAATAACCGTGCTTTGACAGCCCCACCAGGTAAGGGATCACCTGGCTCTGACCGAGTGGATCAGTCATACCATCATAAGAAATAAAAAGGATATTTTTTGTTTGGCTCATTCGTAAACATTGTTTTCTTCAAGCCACCAATGCAAAACGATAATTGCCCAAAGCCTGTTAAAGAGGTGATCTTTCCCGGCTAAATAATTCTTTTTTAATTTATCCACTTCTGAATAATGCAGCAGGTTATATTTATCAATGATGCTTTTTGATGTATACTTTTCCAATAAAAAAAACAGATCAGTCTTCAGCCATTTTTTTAAGGGAATACTAAAGCCCCATTTTGGCCTGTCAAATATTTCTTTGGGTAAATAATCATACAAGACCTGTTTTAACAGGTATTTCATTTCTTTTCCCTTCATCTTAAGATTACTACTAAGGTTAGCCGAAAATTCTATAATTCTGTAATCAAGCAATGGTACGCGGGTTTCCAGCGAATAATGCATACTTGCCCGGTCAACCTTCACGAGAAGATCATCTGGTAAATAATAATTAAAATCCCATAGCGACTGTTCTTCCCAGGCAGTTAATTTTCTATTTACCTGGCTGGTGCTATTTTCGTTTGTTACATCAAATTTATTATTCACGAGGATGCTATCTAATTCTTGTTCGCTAAAAAAATATTGTTCCTGTGAAAATATATGTGTTTTCAAATTCCTTTTATCGCTGTAAGAAAATAAATTACCTGCACGTTGGTATCTATCGCTCATAAGTTTTGATACATGGTATAAGGGCTCCCGCAGTAAAGAAATCCATTTCTTATCTAATGTCCTTGCCCATTTATAAGCCCCGTAACCCATAAACAATTCATCCCCTCCATCACCACTTAGCGCAACAGTTACATATTCTTTAGCCATCCGGCTCACCATCATTGTAGGTAACGCTGACGAATCCGCGAAGGGCTCGTCGTATACTGGCAGAAAATCATTAATTAACTCCAATACATCCTTTTCCTTCACACGAAATTCATGATGGTGTGTTTTCAAATTTTCAGCAACCTGCAAAGCATACTTTGATTCGTCATATTTTCCATCATCGATAGCTATACTAAAAGTATTAATCTTGTTATTGCTTACTTTAGATGCAATAGCGGTTACAAGGCTACTGTCTACTCCTCCACTCAGAAAAGTACCTATCGGTACATCACTTATTAGTTGCTTTTCAATCGCGTCTGATAATAAATCATTCAGTATTCCTTTGGCGCTTTTCTCTTCATTCAGCGTATCCTTCTTAATCTTTGTTTCCACTTTCCAGAAAGGAGTTACTTTTTCCGATAAATTAATAAAACTGTTTTGCGTGGTATCTATTTGTAAAAAATGCGCCGCAGGAAATTTTTTTACATCTTTAAATATGGTTTGAGGATGCGGGATGAATCCAAGGTGTAAAAAATATGGTATGGCATTCTTATTTATTTTAAGGTCTTTTTCTTTTACAGACTGTATGGATTTCAGTTCGGAAGAAAAGATTATTTCATTTTCGCTACAATAGATAAATAAAGGTTTTATACCTGCATGATCCCTACATAGGGTGAGCACCTTCTTTTCAATGTCATATATAGCTAAAGCAAACATTCCATTAAAGTCTTTAAAACATGCTACTCCCTGCTCAACAAATGACTGGAGAAGTACTTCGGTATCAGATGATGTTCTAAGAGAAGCACCTTTGTCGCCGAGCCTTTGTCGGATCTCTTGATAGTTATAAACCTCTCCATTGTAAATGATGACATATTTGTTATCCAGTGAGAACATTGGCTGATTGGCAGAAGCGGACAAATCGATTATTGATAAACGCCTATGGCCTAACCCAACTTTTCCATCGTCAGAGTAATAGAAACCTTCCGCATCCGGCCCCCGGTGACGGATTGCTGACGTGGCTTTAATAAGTGCAGGGGGCTTTATAGAATTGTCCAATGAAATATATCCTGCAATGCCACACATAATTTTTGAAGAATATTAATTGACTTGATTTAACATCCTGCGATATACCTGAAACAGGCTTTTCAAATAAATTTCTTTAGTGTAATTATTCGTCGCGACTTCTTTCGCCTTGTCAGAGATATCTTTTAGATTTCTGTCAGAATTAAAAATAGTCTTTACAACACTTGCAAAACTCTCCGGATCAAACGGATCAAAAAATAAAGCATTTCCTGCGGAAATTTCTTTCAATACTTTAATATCTGATAAAAGAAGTGGCAAGCCGACCGCCATTGCTTCTGCCGCGGAAACCCCAAATCCTTCAATATAAGAACACATAACGTACGCATCATAATGAGGAAGAACTTCATAAATTTTTTCACAACTTCCCTTCAAGTTAACGGCTAGTCCATCGTCTGTGATTTGCCTTTGCAAGACTTCTCTTTCCGGGCCTTCTCCATAAATATCTAACGACACATCAATATGCTTAAGCAACTTGAACGCGTCAATCAATACCTGGTAATTTTTTACATCCTTAAGATTTCCGACCGCTACCAGCCTCATATTGCCTGTAGGGATTACATACTCAATCTTGTTTTGAAAAAATTCTTCCTTAACAAAATTGTATATAATCTCAGACCTTCCTTTTAATCCCACTGAATCATGAAAGTCTTGTAAGACTTCTTTTGTAGGAGAAATTACAAAGTGGTTCTTACGATAGGTGAATCGATCTAATAACATCGTGTAGCTACTGTACCATTTTAATTTATATACCCCTGCAGTCATCACGGTTGCAAGGCTAAATACGTATGGCACTGTTTTACCGCACGCCATACGTGCCACAATGCTGCTCCAATACAGGAAAGAATGTACAAGGGTTACTTTGTTTTCTGAAATAATCTCTTTCAACTTTGATGACGCCTTGAAAATCTCCTTCCTGCTATTCATTTGAAGGCAGTAAATTTTATCGCAAACTAGTTCTTGTTTCGTAAAGACATTTTCCGGCTTAAGCGTAACTATTATTATGTTGTATTGATTGTAAATGTCAGCAAGCGGAGACACCAGCATTATTTCGGCACCGCCCCTTTCCAGCGAATCAATAATGTATAAAATAGTTTTCTTCATTTGTATCCCGGCGGTAATGATCAACTTAATTTGTTACCTGAATATGGGAATTCAACCCATAACTTTCTTCCATTGTTTATATCGCTGTAGTCCCCCCAAAGCTCCTATTAGTTTATTATTAAGTGGCGTAATAGCCCGGTGGTTAGGGAGTTTGTTAAAGATAAAAATCCAGCTCTTTTCTGTCAGCCTTGAAATCTCGAACACAATTTTTTGAAATCCTTTGTAAGTAGTTTGTCCAAGGGGAATAGACATGCCTGCTTTGACAGCTTTAAATTCTGAACCAAATCCATCATAGATTCTTTTTAAAAAATTCTCGATTTCAAGCCTGTCTTTATGGTTGTGTTGAAGAGTAACATCAAACACTATATAAATTGGTATGCCCGATGCATTTAATCTCCCCGCAAGATCAGCATCTTCGCCCTGGAAAATCATTTGCTCGTTATAACCTCCGATCCTTTTAAATATTTCTTTAGTAATAACCAGGGAACCACTTCCAATAGAATCGTATTGATAATATCCCGATACCGGTTGAGAGCCCTTTTTATGTAAACGTCCCCAAAGCGTATGATAGTTTGTAGAGAGTAAGTATTTGCCAATCTTTGATTGAGATAATGCATTTGTAAGGTAAGGCGGATATTCCCAGTTGAAAAAATAAACTGTTCCACCGGTTGTATTTGCTATCAGCTTTAAATTAATCCAGTCTATTGCTTCACCGCTGATCCACATATCGTCATCTACAAAAAAGAATATCTGACCTTTTGCTTTTGAAGCACCAAAATTTCTGGCAGATGAAACTCCCTTCTTTGGGTTGTTGTAGTAAGAGGTTTGATTTGATAATGCAAACGGAATATTCAAAGTTGAATCCCCATCATTTACAATTATGATCTCGGCATTTCTATTTTCAATTGCTTTAGATGCAACTTTCACTGTCTCCCATAAAATTTCTTCCCGGTGACGTGTGGCAATTATTATAGAAATTTCAACTGTAAGCATTAGTTAGTCTTCTTTAAAATTACAGGATCAGTTATTGTTTTTAATCGCATAAATCATCCCTGAGTGTAATAGGCTAAAAGCCGTTTCAATAACATGATAGTTGCTCGCTTTTAGCTTTGAAACAATGTCATCCGGCTTAATTTCATGCCACTCAATAAAATAAATATCCGGAATAGAAATCAGATTAGCATTATATAATGAATCAATAATTTCATATTCAGCACCTTCTGTATCTATTTTACAAATAACAAAATGATCCTTTACCTGCTCTTCAATTTTTGAAAATTCTTCACTCGCCGATTTTAAATTCATCAATTGCTTGCTAACATTTGATGCAATATATCCTTCCGATTTGGGGAGCCCTTTTGTTCCCATCCTGCCTTTCTCTTTGGATGAATAAGGCACATATATTTGAGCCTTTTCCTTTGCAAGCCCAAAATTATTAGCGACTATTTTATCAGCGTATGATTTATTAAGCGCTATATTTTGCAATGCCAATGAATACGTTGGCTCAAACGGTTCAAAAGAAAATACCTTATCAACATTTTCTTTTGATGCAAAAAATAAGGTTGTAATACCTACATTCATCCCGACATCGATAAGCGCAATTTTCTTTGAAGTTGGAGAGATAAGATTATATGCGCCTTCTAAAAACACCTCGCTTAATATGAATAACTCTTCTTCATCGTTTATCTTGATTTGAATATTCTTATTTCCTGCGATTAGTTCTCCATCTTCATTTACAAAAAATTTGAACCCACCTTTTTTTGATAGTAAAATTGCATTTTGATGCCTCTCTAAAATTGGCCCTGACTTTGAAACAGGAATTTCTAATTCCAGTTGCTTAAAATGTATCTTATCGTTATATATCTCGTATTCATCTTTCTCAATATTATAAACAGCCATTTTATTTCCAAACGAGGAAATGGTTTTTCCAAACTTTAAACCGAACAATCTGAAAAAATTATGAACAAATGTTTTCAATACCATCTAAGTGACTTTAATATTATTCATTAATTCAAGATGACCTCTATACTGTGACAAATAAGGCTTTACGTCTTTGTGCAGGCTTATTGCTGGCCTGACTCTTAGTTGAGTGATATCGAGTAATTCTTTCCTGGACTCGTCTATATTAGAAAACAATCCAATCGAATACTCACCCTCGACCAGGCTCACGTTTTCAACTTCACCTTTTATTGTCAATTTATTTCCTGCTCTTGTAAAATTTTTAAGAAATGGCCTTAAGTCAATAATCGTAATTCTTACGCCCTTGGTACTATAAATCAGCATACAAAAATCTGAAATAACCGGTGAATGATCCGGCTTGATGTCAAGGCAAATATTGAAGGATACTTGACCTCCCGAAACAACTTCAGCAGGATTAAATTCAAATTCAACCATGTCCACATTTTCAGAAAGTGATAATTTATCAAATGTGAAATTTTTATTCTCGTTTAAATAATGTGAGATCAATTGATGGGCTTCACCTTGCTCTGCCACAACTCCTTTTTTCAGAATCACCGCTTTATTACATAATTGTTCTATCGCATTCATATCATGACTTACAAAAATTACTGTTCTGCCACTTTTACTTATCTCATTCATTTTGCCAAGGCACTTTTTTTGAAACTCTGCATCACCTACGGCAAGCACTTCATCAATAATTAAAATTTCGGGTTCAAGATAAGCGGCAACAGCAAAGGCTAGCCGGAGTTGCATGCCACTACTATAACGCTTAAGAGATGTATCAAGGAAATTTTCCACGCCACTAAAATTTACGATCGCATCAAAATGTTTATCAATCTCAAATTTCCTCATCCCTAAAATACTTCCGTTCATGTAAATATTTTCACGGCCACTTAATTCCGGATGAAAGCCGGTGCCTACTTCAAGTAAACTGGCTATTCTTCCACGGCAGATCACTTTACCACTCGTCGGTGGCGTTATCTTGCTCAATATTTTTAGCAGGGTACTTTTACCCGCCCCATTTTTTCCGATAATGCCAATACTTTGCCCGGGATATACATTGAAGCTCACGTCCTTTAATGCAAAAAAAGTCTTATCACTATTTGTTTTTTTCTGAAAAGATTTTGAAATAATATCTCTTAATGCAAGATATCCTTCCTGCTTTGCTCCAAGCTTAAATTGCTTCGTAATATTTTGTATTTCTAATATCGGTTTCATAATTACGCTAAGTCGGCAAAGTATGCTTCTGTTTTTCTAAATGTATATATGCCACCCACTAATAATAATGATGCTACGATACTTCCAAGCACTACCGCCTGCCAATCTACTGCGACACCCGTGAATATACTTCTGCATAATTGTATAGCAGATGCAATTGGATTGGCTTTCATCAATCCGTTGATAAAGGGATTGGTAAAGGCTTTTGAAGAATATAATACGGGATTAGCAAATAATAAAAATTGGATCATGAAAGGAATAACATATTGAAAGTCCCTGTATTTCACATTTAAAGCAGACAAAAAAGTACCCAGGCCAAAAGTGGTAACTATGGTAATTAATATACTTAGCGGCAGGTAAAGAAATAATTTCAAAATGCTAACTTCCTGGTGATAGTAAATCAGAATTATAGCGTAAATAATCAGAGCAAAAACGAAATCAACCAGAGCAGTTAATATAGCACTCATGGGTATGATAAGCCTGGGAAAATAGATCTTCTTTATAATGTTTGCATTAGTGATCATACTACCTGAACTATTTAAAAGCCCATTACTAAAGATGTTCCAGATAAGTAACCCGCTGATGGCAAACACCGGATAAGGAATGCCATCACTACTTACATTTAGCGCTCTGCTAAAAATTAGTGTAAACATCAGCATCATTATTAATGGCTGCAAGATTGCCCACAAAATTCCCAGAGCGGCTTGCTTATATTTCACCTTAACATCACGCCAGGTAAAAAAATAAAATAGCTCCCGGTATTTCCACAACTCTTTTAGTCCGAGTGAAAATTTGTTTTGAGGTTTTATTTCGTATTCCATTACAACCTTGGATTTTTTAATTAATTCTACGTCACGCCGGAGTACACAAAATATCAAAATGGCAATTACTAAAATCGGTGTCGCCATCAACCGCCGTTCCATTGGTGGCATTGATAATTTTATATTCTAATTGTAAAACAAAGTCAACAAGCTGCTTTGCATTATTTCCTTGTTCTTTAAGATTATTATCATCGAGTTCAATAAATAAAGCAGGCCTATGTTTCATGATGGTTTCTTTACCACCCTGCAACACATTATATTCATAGCCCTCTACGTCAATTTTTATAAGGGATGGAGCTGATATGGAAAAACTTACCATACTACTATCAAGGGTATCAATATTTACCGCACTTTTTTCATATGTAGAATTCTCACCAGTTTCTTTTAATAGCCGTTGCATACCACGGTTATTGGTATTAACATTATAAAGGAAGGCTGTAGCTTTTTCCTTTCCCAATCCCTGGTTAACCAATTTAATATTGCCAAAATTATTCAGGGAGACGTTATCGGAAGCACATTGGTAATTATATGGACTTGGCTCAAACGAAAACACTTTGCCATGAGGCATAACCCTTTTAGCAAGGCTCAAAGTGGTAGCACCTATATTGGCACCAATATCAATCACAGTCATCCCCGGCTTAACGGAATCGTATAAAACGGCCTGCGCAGGTTCATCAACTTCAAAGTAACTGGAGTGCCCAACAGTATCGCTGATGTCAAGCTTCAACTTAATTCCATTTACGTCGACAGCACGAATAGAGCCCTGTGCATATAAATAATTCGGCGGAATAAGCTTTGCGGCCAAAGTATTTATGCTACTGTTTCTTGTAAAAACTGGGAGCAGTTTATCTGTTCCGGAGATGATAAAAAATCTCCTGAAGAAGTTAAATAATTGCGTTTTCGCAGAAATCTGCAGATGATAAGGCTTAGGGTTCATGTGTGTAAGAGTTCTTGTTCTAAGTAGGTAACGAATTTTTTCTTAATAGATTGTAATTGAAAATCAGAAATATCAAGAGCTGCTGGTTTCAAGAAAGAAAGTCTTATTTAATAGAAAAGAGGATTCTGCTGCCTGACCGGAACTACTTAGCCTTCTACTCCAATCATACCATGCTTAGGCCTCATCAAATAGGAAATTTGTTATACTCATTTCCATCCTATATTTGAAATTTTTCAGGATAGCCCTTTTGATTGACTCCTTTAAATTTTTTAAAAACAGCTATGGTTCCCAAAGAATTAAATATAGGATATGTGCCTTATTTACCCGACCTGTCTCAGCCAGGTGACCGCCGGCGGTTTCCATATTTTGCAAGAAGAAATAATGTTCGATTTGAAATTGCAGATGAAAATAAACTATACGACGTAATACTATTGACGGCTTCATCTAACCTTAGCTTATGGCTGAATTATAAAAAGAAACATCCTGGAACCAGGTTTATTTTTGAAATGACGGATAGTTTGATTTTCTATTCTGATGTGTTTAGTACCTTATTTAAGGGTGTGGGCAGATTTCTGCTTCAAAAAGAAAAAGGCTTGTACATCAATTATAAAATGCTTCTTATAAAATGGCTAAGTATCGCTGATGTTGTAATCTGCTCAAGCAGTGAGTTAAAAAA
>JBDUEG010000006.1:0-25877 GCA_040002575.1 Ginsengibacter sp. | reverse complement strand
AAGTGGAGCTGCAGGGATTCGAACCCTGGTCCAAACATATCCGCCGTAAGCCTTCTACATGTTTATTTTTGCATTGATTGTCGGGGAAAGGCAGGAGCAAAACAAACCAACCTCTTCCTTAGCTGTATGGTCTTAAGCAATCCTCACAGCCTTGGATCGCAGCAACCTGTTATTTTGTTGAGTCGGCGGAAGAGCGTGGCAACAGGTAAGCCCACTCAACGGCCCTAATGGTTGTTAAGCTATCGCTTAAGCAGCCATGGCATACGAAGTATTGCCATTTGAATTTTTGAATATTCAGATTTAAGTGCTAATTATCCAACGCACTACATGCTTATACTTACAAAGAACTACGCTGTCAAAACCGGTCAGCCCCCGGGAGCAACATAAATTGACAATGAACAATTGACAATGAATAGTTGAATCGGCAAATTTACAAAAATTAGCTTCGACATAGTTATGAAAGGTATAAAATTGCAGTGTGGCTTTCCGGTGAGGCAAGAACAGTTTTCTAATAGCCAATTCGGTTGTATTTTACAGGCGAATTATTACCCTATAGTATATGAGGAGGCCCTATATCACATCAATTGTTCTCTGCTTATTGCTGATGGTAATATCGGGACATACGGTAACTGCGCAATTGTGCCAGGGGAGCCTGGGAGATCCTGTCGTAAATATTACTTTCGGCGCAGGCTCAGGGGTGGCATCGCCACTGCCGGGTACGCTTACCAACTACGGCTTTGTACCTTATTCCTGCCCGGCGGACGGATTTTACAGCATAGGAAATTCGTCGCCCAACTGCTTTAATGATACATGGCATACGGTGCCGGAAGACCACACTCCAAACGATGTGAATGGCTATATGATGATAGTGAATGCGTCTTTCAACCCAGGCGATTTTTACGTGCAACCGGTGGACGGGCTTTGTGATAATACCACTTATGAATTCGCGGCATGGATACTGAATATTTTAAAGATAAGCGCCTGCGGAAGCGCTGGCATCAGGCCTAACGTGACTTTTAGAATTGAAACAACATCAGGTACCGTTTTGCAAAGCTACACAACAGGCGATATACCCATGTCGGCACAACCAACATGGCAACAATATGGATTATTTTTTACCACACCGGTAAATGTAAACTCAGTCGTGATAAGAATGACTAACAATGCACCAGGTGGCTGCGGCAACGACCTCGTATTAGATGATATTACCTTCAGGCCATGTGGTCCACTGGTAAACGTGGCAATAGCAAATTCATCAAATTCAGTGATTGTTTGTGAGGGCGATAAGCCAACGTTTGACTTTTCAAGTACAGTGGTTCCGACTCTTAGCAATACATCGTACCAGTGGCAGGTAAGTACGGACATGGGTGTGACCTGGAGTGATATAGCCGGTGCTACGAGTGCTTCATATAAGCGACTACCGGTTAACGGGCTCGGGATGTATAAGTACCGGGTGGCGGTAGCACAAGGAAATTACGTTCTTATCCCGTCCTGCAGCAGGGTTTTATCCGAACCGCTTACAGTAAACCAGGTTGCGCTTCCTGTAGCCGGGGCGGCAAACAATGGCCCCGTGTGTGAAGGATCAACTCTTGTATTGAACTCAAATAGTGCAAGTTCATATACCTGGACTGGTCCGGCAAACTATTCGAGTAACCAGTCATCTCCTGCCATTGGCAAAGTTTCCTTAAACTATAATGGTAAATTTTATGTGAAGATTGTTTCGGCTGAAGGTTGCACTAATACCGATTCCACTGTTGTTTCTATCATTCCAGGTCCTTTAGTTGACGCAGGCAGTGATGCTAATATTTGTGAAGGCGCTACTACACAGCTGGCAGGCTCGACAACGGCAGCTACTTATATATGGCAACCGGCACAAAGCCTTTCTGATAATTCAATTCTAAATCCTGTTGCCTCACCAACATCAACCACGCAGTACGTTCTTTCTGTTGATAACGGGACATGCCAGAAGTCGGACTCAGTGTTGGTAAGCGTCAATAAGAAACCAATTGCAAACGCAGGCCCCGACAAAGTGCTTATACAAGGCGATGCGACTTTATTAGGCGCAACGTCTAATGTTTCCGGTGTTTCCATTTTATGGAAGCCAAATTTAAATATAGCAACCGCTACTGACCTTACACCTTTAGTTAATCCTCCTGTAAGCACAACCTACACTTTAACCCTTTCCTCTAACTATGGCTGCGGAACTTCGCAAGACAGCGTTTTTGTAAAAGTATTTTCTAAGCTATTTATCCCTAACGCTTTTAGCCCGAATGGCGACGGCATAAACGACACCTGGAGAATCGAACCGTTAGAAGCATACCCAATGGCTGTGCTAAAAATATTTAACAGGTACGGACAGATGATCTTTACCAATAATGGCTTACCTAAACAATGGGATGGGAAATACAAGGGCACTTTGCAGCCTGTGGGTGTCTATGCTTATACAATTAACTTAAGAAATGGCTCGCCGATAATTAAAGGGGTTGTGAACCTCTTATTATAATAGTCCTGCATTCGTTATATACTACTTTAACGCAACACCTTAACAACATTATCACTGTCATGAAGGCAACATTCTCTTTTCTTTTTATTCTTGTTTTTCTTGACAGTTACTCACAGGACGTTTTGAAAATTAAACAAATTGATTCCATTGTTTCTTGTAGCAATGCTTCTATTGTGCCAGTTCAAAGAGACACAATATTTCAAGATCGCCCTGAATTGCAACTTAAGATGACAACATACTTAACAATGCTTGTCGACAGCAACGAATTAATTAAGTACGTAAACCATGTAAACACGACCATGGCAGAAAATGGAAATACAAGACAAATGACAACCTCAAGTTCATTCTATTATTTCCATAATCATTTAATAAAAGTTGAAGAATATTTAATTGAAGGTGATAACAAAAAAAATATGGACTGGTATTATTCAGATGACAAACCTTTGTATTATACTTTAAAATCTGACAAGGCAGAGGGAAGAGCAGAGTTACTCCTTACAATATCAAAAACAATGTTGAAACAAGTTATTAAATAAGCTGAAGACTATATCGTTTAAATGCGTACCAAGAGATATTAGTTAAGCCCTGAATTCCTCGAAAGGCGTGAATATATTTTATTCAGTAGTTCCTGCGCATCAAATGGCTTTTCAATAAAATCATCCGCAAGGCAATCACTAAAGTGCTTATGTACTCCCAGCTTCGCAGAAAATAAAACAATGTGAATATGTTGTAAAGAATCTGTTGATTTTATTTGCCTGGAAATATTCCTTCCGTCTTCTCCTCCAAGCGAAATATCAAGTAAAATAAGATCGGGCTTAAAAGATTCAATTTTGAAAAAGGTTTTCTGCCAGTTACTTTCAGTTTCTACCTCAAAGCCATCCATAGTAAGTATGAGTTTTACGACATTGAGTATCTCAATGTCATCGTCAATTACTAAGACCTTATCCATTGTTGTTTTTTTAAATCAACAAAAAGGAAAGGTAAACTTTCAGGCGTAAAACCTCTTTATAATTTTTATATTTCTTACGGGTCGGAATATTATCTTTTCTCTCCAGCTATGATTTATCCAGTGGTAGTTTAAAACAAAATGTTGCCCCTTTCCCTTTGGCGCTTTTTACTGAGATAGTGCCTTTGTGATGTTTGATTATAGCGGCGGAAATATATAGTCCGAGGCCGAGGCCCCGAAAATTGTCGTCTTTAGCGCCATCAACCCGAAAAAATCTTTCAAAAATTTTCCCTTGCATTTCTTTGGTTATTCCCATACCAAAATCCTTCACGCAAACGGTTATATGTTTCTTATCGTTAGTGGATGTAATATCTATAGTCTTCGCTTTGGGTGAAAACTTTATTGCATTTGAAATCAGGTTCGTTAGCACTTGTTTTATTCTATCCCCATCTCCCTGCACGGGAGCATTCTTTACAAGGTTAACTTTTATGGTATGAGTTTTATCAGTAAGCTGCAGTTCTTTCACTGCATCACGAATCAGTTGATTTAGATTAATATCATCCAAATAATATTGAAGTTTGTCGTTTTCTATTTTGGTTGCGTCCAGCAAATCCCCAATCAACGCTGTTAGTTTTACAATTTGCAGATTCATTTTTGATAGCATTTTGGCCGCCTGGGTATTACCTCTTTCAGTAAAGTCATGCTCAAGCAACTGAGCGAAACCCTTAATGCTGGTGATAGGCGTTTTCAATTCATGCGAAGCCATGCTAAAAAAATCATCTTTTTGCCTTGAAATTTCCAATAAACGCTTGTTTTCGGCAATTATATTTTTTTCTTTTTCAAGCTGTTGCTCATAATTTCTTTGATAGGTTATGTCATTAATTGTCATTAATATCATTGGCGCTTTCTCACTTCCCATCATTACTTTTCTTGCATTCAGGAGCATAATTTTTTTTCCAATATTTTTAAACTGATGCATCACTTCAAAGTTGTCAAAAGAAGTTTTAGTACTAAGTATTTCCTCTAAGAAAATTTTCAACTCCGGGATATTCCACTGCCAGTCATCCAGTTCATAAATTAATTTAGATTCCGTGGCTACAGGTGTCGTTTGAAAAGTTTTATAAAAAGCCTGGTTTGCATTCCTTATGGTTAAATCAGGATACAATAGCACCATCGGCTCATGGAGAGCATCTGTAATAGTTTCGGCATAGTTAAGTGCATCCTTAAGTCTTTTAATTCTCATATTTTTATGTTTACGAGCCTTTACCAGTCATTATATGTAACAAGAAGAAAAATCTTTCCTGTTTACCTAAAGTTGTTTGCTTATAAATAGTAACGATGCTGTATTGAATGATTCTAAATTTAAAAACTTAGCTCATTCATTAAATTGTGTAACAACTCACCATGGTAATCGTGATTGCCACGCTGAGTTATTCAATGATTCTTTTGATAATTATTTAAAATCTATAGCGGTAACACAAAAATAGAGCAGAATTTCTTAACGTCTATAATTAAAAAGATTTTTTAAAAGATTTTTTTATTGGCTATTGTAGGCTGAGGTTACGGAATCAAGGAGCGATATGAATTTTTTTATATCAGGATCATAGCCGTAACCATCAGGAGCAAGGCGGCTTTCATTTTTATCAAGGAAAAAATAGTATGGCTGTGTATTAGCATTGTATTTTGATACCTGCATGTCTGTATTTTTATCTCCCAATGTTTCTATGTTTTTATTCAAGGCCTTTGAAAAATATTGTTCATTTTTTTGCAGGTAAATATTGTGCACATCGATATATAATGATACGATGATAAAGTTTTCCTTTAGTCGCTTCATCACTCCTGGATCGCTCCACACCTGCCCTTCCATCTTACGGCAGTTCACACAATTTATACCGGTAAAGTCTAACATTAACGGCTTGTGCAATTGTCTCGCTACATTTAAGGCTTCGTCATAGTCGTAATAGATTACCATTCCATACCTGGTAACCACATCAGGCTCATATACCTTCATCTGCTCATAATATTTTATGGGATGCGGCGCTGAATTTGAAGGGGAACTATCCTGTGAATTTCTGCCGGCAGATCCTGATGTAAAATCCTGCGTTCCCATTGGTGGCACAAATGCGCTAATGCCTTTAAGCGGGGCACCCCAAAGGCCAGGAATCATGTATACAGCAAATGCAAAGGAAGTCATTGCAAAAAATAACCTGGGAATACTTATATATGGAAACCCGAAGTCATTCTTTGGCAATTCATCATCATGATGAAATTTGATTTTGCCGAGAAGGTATATGCCCAGCAAAATAAAAATGACTATCCATAATGTGATGAATATTTCGCGGTCAAGCAAACGCCACCCTTTTGCAAGATCAGCATTGGATAAAAACTTTAATGCCAGGGCAAGCTCAAGAAATCCTAAAGTAACTTTTACGGCGTTGAGCCACCCACCTGCTTTCCCAAGTACATTTAATTTCCCTGGGAAAAAAGCGAACAATGCAAACGGTAAAGCCAGCGCTAATGAAAACCCGAACATACCAATCAACGGTCCGTAATAATTACCTCTTGCAGCCAATACAAGCAAATTGCCAATGATTGGTCCTGTACATGAAAAAGACACAACCACTAAAGTGAGCGCCATAAAAAATATTCCGAAAAAGTTACCTGTTCCGGCTTTGCTATCGGCCCTATTGGACCATGATGAAGGCAATTCAATGTTGAAGGCACCTAAGAAAGAAATGCCAAAAACAAGAAATAAAGCGAAGAACACCAGGTTCGCAATCCAGTTCGTTGCAAGGTTGTTTAGGGCCGCAGGCCCAAAAATTAATGTTATTAAAAATCCAAGAATTGTAAATATCACAACAATAGACACTGAATAATAAATAGCATTGCGTATGCCTTCAACCCTGTTCTTGCTCCTCTTGGTAAAAAAGCTAACGGTAACGGGTATCATTGAATATACGCACGGGGTCAACAGGGCAAGCAGGCCACCTGCGAAGGCTGTTATAAATATCCACCACAACGATTGAGACCCAACATCAACTCCAGCCGGAGAAACTGTTACTGATTCTGCCGTTCCAGGCTGTATGAAAACATTAAAATCTTTTTCGGCCGGCAGGTACTGATCTCCTTTTTTAAACAAATAGCCTACGGTACCTCTTATTAAAAAACTATCCCTAACCCCGGCTTTCAGTTTTTGCGTCCACTCAACTGAGTCAGTAAAATAATGAACACGGCCCTTAATAATGCTATCGTATTTATTGTGTTCACCACTATTTGAAACAATTGAATCTATAAGAAGATGCGAGATAGAAGAATCAAAATGAATTTTAGAATATAATAGGTCATCCGGGGATTGCTGAATTCCAAATAATTCTATACCTGGTGGTAATGCCGCTTTTATTTTTAGCAAAAGCTCATTATCGCTTAAGCGCTTCTGTGTAAATGAAAAGTTAATGGCAGAATCTTGTGAGAACAAATTGCCGGTAAACAAAAGCATTAACGCACAAATCAAAACCCGTAAATATCTCTTCAATTGATTTAGTTTTAAAGAGCTACGGAGAATTTCTTGGTCACGGGCGGAAGACATTGTTTGTCGTTACAAACCATATATTCTACGGAAATATTTGCAGAAGTTTTTACCGGAGCTTTCAATTTCAAAATCTGCACATACTCTACTTTATCGGAAAATTGCATTACATCCACGCCAAATATTTCTTCATGACGCTTTTCCATTTTTCCTGATTCTTTTATTTTACCATCAAGATCGAATAACGGATTTTTTGTGAAATTTACTGATGTAGGAATTGGCCCACCTTCGGGTGTAGATTGCGAGTATATATGCCATCCTTTATTTAGGGAAGCAGTCAAATGCACTTCATAAGTTTTATCTTTTATTTTCTTAGATGTAACTGTCCATGATACAGGATTCAGTATTTGCGCCTGCATCGTAACGGCAAAGAAAATCAGTGATATTAAGAAGTATATTTTTTTCATAACCCTAAAATTAAAACAATTCCTTAGTAAGGCTAAACAATAGAAGAACTTTACCAAGTAATTAATAAATAGCCTTTAAGTTTTATATATGCCGGCGGATTTTATAGTATCAATATAATAGTACCGGCAATAATCATAATTGCGCCAATAGCCATTTTAAGCGTAAGCGTCTCTCCCAGGAAAATGACTGATAGAATAATTGCGATAGCAACACTCGCTTTATCAACAGGCGCCACCTGCGATATTTTCCCAATTTGAAGGGCTTTAAAATAGAAGATCCA
The DNA here is from genome assembly GCA_040002575.1 of Ginsengibacter sp. GTDB lineage: Bacteria > Bacteroidota > Bacteroidia > Chitinophagales > Chitinophagaceae > Ginsengibacter. The sequence goes on along the minus strand of JBDUEG010000006.1, from coordinate 18,154 downwards.
TGAAAGGCCTGTAGCAATTCCTGAAAGAACCAGGAACACAATATTATGTTTTGTAAGCGTATTAATTGTATTAGTTCCTCCGCGAAAAAATGCAATGCTCCATGCCAATACCAATATGACTAACGTCCGTATAGCAGTCGCCAGGTCAGTATCAACCCCTTTAATTCCTATTTTGGCAAAGATGGCTGTAAGTGCTGCAAACACTGCTGAAAGAAGAGCATAAATCCACCACATAAATTTGTATTTTATATTTTATATAAATTCCATTTTGAACAAAGCTAATCAACAAGTGTTCGTTATTTAGTTTTGTCGGGTGAAATAATCAATGATAAAAATCTATGAACGGCTCCTGATTAAAATAATCTCTTGAGTTGAAAGAAATGGTTTTCTAAATACCTATTTTTAAATATTAAATAGAACTAATGAATGCTACGCCCGTGATTAGACCCTGTCTCGAAAATGAAGGCCAGCTTATTCTTATTCCTAAATTGACTAAATGAATTCGTTATACAAATTATCATTTCTTACCATTCTCCTGCTATTAGTTTTTATAAAAACGACTTCGGCGCAGGATAGGGTAAATGCAGATTCTACCACGAAATATAGAATTGCAGCCGCAGGTCCGCAATACAAGCGTTCAGGATGGCACCAATTCTTTTGGGGTAAAAATTATCGTAAAGAATGGGCTGCCCCGGTGAAGCTTCCGCTTTTGTTTTTGGACAATGAAAAAGGTGGGCTTATTGCAACAAAAGAGGGCGGCGGCCATCAAACTACCGCTCTTCATCTTGAAACCAAAGATGGAAAAAATTACTCTATAAGATCAGTAGATAAAAGGCTGGGGAAAGTTTTACCAAAAGAGTTCCTTGGTACATTCATAGAAGATCTTGCAAATGATGAAGTTTCCATGTCAAACCCATATGGCGCTGCTACGGTTCCCATCATGGCAGAGGCAGCCGGAATTTATCATACAAACCCGCAGTATATTTATCTGCCTGAGCAACCTGCCCTTGACAGTTTCAATAAGAAATACGCAAACAATGTCTACCTATTTGAGCAACGGGTAAAAGACGATTGGGCGGACGCCGATAACCTGGGCAACTTTGATAAGTATCTTGATTTCCAGGAATTGATTAAAGAGCTTTTTTCAGAAACGGAAAACCAGGTTGATCAGCCAGCTTACTTGAAAGCCAGGCTTTTTGATATCTTCCTGAATGATTGGGACAGGCATGAAGATCAATGGTCATGGGGCATTAGAAAGGAAGATCATAAAAAGATTTTTGTACCGGTTCCGGTAGACAGGGACCAGGCATATTTTAAACACAATGGTGTGTTACTCGATCTCGCTATAGCAGCATCGGGCCTGAGCTACTTTCAAAGTTTCAAGCCAAAAGTAGGCAATATAAAAACCTTTAATTACGAGGAAAGAGGAACAGACCGGCTTTTTACAAACCGGCTGAATTTTGACGACTGGCAAAGGGTTGCTAAAGAATTACAGGCTTCTCTAACAGATGATATTATTGAGCAGGCTATAAAACAATTCCCTCCCGAAGTGTATGCCATATCAGGAGCAAGAATAACGTCTGCACTCAAATCAAGGCGTGAACAAATATTGGATTACGCTACCACGTACTATTATTTTTTAGCAAAAGAAGTAGAGATCGTTGGCACAAAAGGAGCAGAATATTTTGAAGTAAATCCTGTAAACAAGGATGAAGTCTCTGTTCAATTATTCAACAAAACCAAAGAAGGCAAAAAGAAGTCTGAACCGTTCTATTCACGAACATTTTATAATAAAGAAACAAAGGAGATAAGGCTATACGGTCTTGATGGAAAAGATGTTTACACTATTGGCGGAAATGAAAATAATGATATGAGAGTCAGAGTTATTGGCGGCCCTGATCCCGATTCAGTAACGACGCTTAATGGTAGTATGAAAACATTTGTCTACGATGATAAAGACAATAACATTTTTCAAACAGCAGGAAAAACAAAGTTTCATCTCTCTAACGATACCTCTAAACATTCTTATGTTTATAGAAACTACCTGTATGATAAGAGGGGTATAAAGCCAACGTTTTTGTATAGCGACCAGGATCGTTTTTTTGTAGGGCTTGGGTATGGTTGGGAGCATCACAAATGGAAAAAATTACCCTTTACTTTCAAGCAATATTTAGGAGTTAATTATTCAATAAACCAACAGGCATTCAGTGCAACGTATAAGGGATTATTTCCGAAAGCAATTGGAAATTTCGATTTGTCATTGCTGGCAAATTACGATTTTGTAAGGTGGACCAATTTTTATGGACTCGGAAACGAAACCCTGTTTACTACCGACGATAAGGACTATAACCGTATGCGAACCAAAGAAGCAATAGGAAGCATAGGGCTTGGCCGTAGGTTTGGCAAAAGCCATATATCCTTAGCTGCATTTTATCAATCCATTGAAATAATAAATGATGAAGAAAGATATGTTGCAAAAATTTTAGCGCCGTTACTGCCTGATGTTTTTGAAACTAAAAATTTTGCAGGAGCTGTTTTTAATTACAGCTTTAGCCAGCTTAATGACCGTGCTGTTCCTACAAGCGGCATTGCTTTATCAGGAAACTTATCCTACACACAGAATGTAAATGAAACTGATTTATCATTCTGGAAATATGGCGGAAAACTTCAATTGTATATTCCCCTCATCTCTAAATTTTCTATAGCTACTTCCGCCGGGGTTTCATCAGTAAGCGGCGACCCTGAATTTTATCAATATCCTTCTATTGGCGGCGGCATGGATCTTCGTGGTTTTCAAAGGCAGCGATTTTATGGTAAAACTGCATTTTATAATAGCAACGAATTAAGGTTTATAAGCAATTTCAGATCATATCTTGTGAATGGCAAAGTGGGGTTGCTCGCATTTGTTGATGAAGGCAGGGTATGGATACCGCAACAAAAATCAAGCACCTGGCATGTTGGCTATGGTGGTGGCGTTCTCTTCGCTCCGTTCAATAAAATATTAGTCGATGTAACTTATGGCATTTCAGATGAGGATAAATTGATTCAATTAAGATTGAATTTGAATTTATAGAGAGCCATAAATTCCTTAGAGATATAAGGGCATATTTAGGAACTCACCCGTGGTTAGTTATCAGCCCGATATTTTTAGAATGTTCAATTGCTTCGGAACTGTGTTCGAAATAACAGCAATAGATATTGAGAGATTGAATTTTGTTGATAACATCCTGTACACTGCCGGAATTGAGCTTGTGAACCTTCCTTATATAAACTGCAAATACATTTCCCGGAAAATGCTCTGCGATCGATAAATAAATGTAAGGATCTTGTTGCGTGTCGTCCCCCATCAAAATAAATTTTAATTGTGGATACATTTCAATTATTCGCACTATACGTGTGAATTTCCCCGAATGCTTATTTTGACCTGTGCGTAATATTTCGCTTACTTTTTTTATTTGGTTCAATAAATAAACTCCTGCAGGCAATTGATTTTCCCTGGAGAATTCAACGATCAATTGGTAGAGATTCCATTCACTGCTCGATACATAGAAGAACGGATTCATGATATGGTCACCATGCCCTGGTTCTGCAAGCTGACGGTAATGATTCACTACGCCTTCAAATGGCTTACGGCTGCGGGCATTCTTTGTAAATAAAACGTAAAGGCGCTTCCTTAGTTTAGAAGAATGCGATATTAAAAATGTGTCATCAATATCAGAAATAAACGCAAGCTGTGATGTGTAAGGAATCAGGAACTGCCCCTTTCCAAAGATTTTCTGATGTCTATATTTTTCTTCCATTAAGTAAACGGTGACATCATGCCATCCTGATGCGGGCTGGTTCTTGGGAACCAGTTCAAATCTGAAAAATCCATCGTCTTCCGTTTTAGCATTTAGAGTAGCTCCCTCCCACTCCATGGAGACCTCGGCAAACGAATAAGGACTTACCATAAATAACCTGAGCATAGAAAACGTATTTACCACCCAGCTATTTCTATAAGATTTCCTATCCATAGGGCTCAACTTCAATACATGGCCAAACACAAGCACTTTATCCGGGCCTCCATAACCATTATAAACCCGGATGACGGGTCGGTTGTTCAGCCTGAACAAAAACAATATTTTTCGCTTTATCTTTTTAAACAGCGAAACTTTCCTTTCTTTATGTGGCAATTGTGCATGCATAATCTGGGAAGCTAACGTATATGGAACAGCCTTTACAATTAAAGATATTATTTATACTAAATCCCGTATCGGGTGGTAAGAAAAAAATTGATTGGGAACCTCTTATAAAAAGTTATTTTAAAGATCTTCCGCATACCATTGACTTCTTTGTTTTGTCTGGCAAAGATGATACCAGCTCACTAAAATATTGGTTTGAAAAATTACAACCACAGCGGGTGGTTGCCGTAGGAGGCGATGGCACTATCTCACTTGTGGCAAAGCAATTACTCGGCAGTAAAATGGAGATGGGCATATTACCGGCAGGCTCTGCAAATGGCATGGCAAAAGAATTGGCAATCCCTGAAAAGCCTGAAGACGCAATTGACGTAATCATAAATGGGCATGTGAAGTGTTGCGATGTTATAGCAATTAATGAAGACAGTATTTCTTTTCACCTGAGCGACCTTGGTTTAAATGCGAGGCTTATAAAATATTTTGATGAAAGCCCTTTACGTGGCATGTGGGGCTATGCAAGGATGGTGTTCAAAGTTTTGTGGCGGAAAAGATTGATGGATGCACACATCGTTGCTGATAATCTTGATCTCGACATAAGGGCCTATATGATAGTGATTGCAAATGCAAGCAAATACGGTACAGGAGCCACCATCAATCCCGAAGGGGATGTTCATGATGGTAGGTTTGAACTTGTGGTTGTGAGAAAACTTGCTCTATCACAACTATTTAAAATGTTCTGGCACAGTAAAACTTTCAATCCAAAAAAGGTTGAAGTTTTTCAGACTAAAGAAGCTATAATCACTACGAAAAGAAAAACACATTTCCAGGTAGATGGCGAGTTCATAGGAAAGATTGATAAAGTAACTGCTAAGATTATTCCTTCACAACTGAACCTTTTGGTAAAAAAAGAAGAAGTTTAATTTTTATCTTTTACACACATCTCCATATTACATCAACGAACCATTTATTTTTATCGAAGAAATGCCCGACAGGAATAAATCCGGTCTTAACCGCAATTTCATCAGTTTGCTCAACAGTATATTTTTGAGAAATTTCCATGAAAATGGTTTCATCCCTTTCAAAATAAATTAGCTCATCGCCTATATGAATTTCCTGCTCTTTAATTGAAACCAGGTAGCTTTTACAGGTACCGGTCAGTGGATCGTAAGTGGCATAATGCTCAAAAGAATCCAGGCTAAAATCGCCTTGCAGTTCCCTGTTGATGCGGCGAAGCAGGTTGAGATTAAATTCGCGGGTATGGCCATTTTTATCATTATATGCAGCTAACACCTGGCCTGGATTTTTTTTGAGATCAAATCCTATTAACACCATATCGCCGGGTAAAAGCTGGCTTCTGAATTCTTTGCAAAAATCGGGTACGCCGTCAAGAGGAATGTTGCCAATATTTGAGCCTAGAAATAATACCAGCTTTATTTTATCCGAAATCTTTTTTGCTGATGTAAGCATTTCAAGATACTCTCCGTTCAATCCATGAACATGTAAGTGAGGAACCTGTTCGGGAAGCCTTTCATGAAGCAGGTCAATTATATGGTTAGAAATATCTACCGGGAAATAAGTAGAGATCGCTTTTTTATTGACTAATTCTTTTAAAAGATAAACTGATTTTGTTGCGTCTCCTGCACCCAATTCAACGACATCAAAATTTGAATGCTGCCCAATGATTATCTCAGCAAGAGCTGATGTTTGCTCTGAAAAAATTTCAAGCTCACAATTGGTAAGGTAATATTCATCACAACCCATAATATCCTGGAACAATTCGTCACCTCTCTTATCGTAGAAGTATTTTGATTGCAAATATTTTGGAGTTGATCTTAGTCCGGTCAACACATCCTGTAGAAATTGTTTCACTAAGTATTTTTTTGAGCCAACTAATCAATTACTGTGCTAATCTCAACCCGGTGTATTGCCACCTTAAGTGAGGATGGAAAAAATTTCTGTAACTGATGCGACTATGCTGAGGTGATGTTATTTCTGATGCACCTCTCAGCACTTTTTGATTCACCATAAATTTTCCATTGTATTCGCCTATTGCTCCCGGTGCCTTTGAGAAACCGGGATAGGGCAAATAGGCGCTTTCTGTCCACTCCCACCGCTTTCCCCAATCAAATTGCTGGGCGGCAATTTCCCATTCAAATTCTGTTGGCAGGCGCATGCCCTTCCATGCGGCATAAGCGGCTGCCTCATAAAAACTGATATGGCATAATTCTTCTCCCCTATCCAAAAGCTTCAATCCGTCGAACCTATAATGGTACCATTCATCATCAATTAAGTGCCAGTAAAGTGGCGCCACAATGTTGTTGTTTTTTACCCAATCCCATCCTTCTGCATGCCAGAAATTAAAATTTTTATACCCGCCGGCATTTATGAACTCAAGGTATTCTCCATTAGTTACGAGATTTTTTTCTATACTAAACTCATTAAGTAAAACCTGGTGCCTGCATAATTCATTATCAAAACAAAAATCGTTGCCGCTATATCCTATTTCATAAATCCCCTTTTCAATTTTTACAGAGCCGTGATCTTTTTTGTGACCACTTTTCACCATTTCATTTGAATCGATATTGTAAGCGGGGAACAATGGATTGTTTCCTAAAATATATTTTATGTCCGTCCATAAAAGTTCCTGGTGTTGTTGCTCATGGTTTAATCCAAGTAGGATAAGCTCTTTCAATTCCTTTGATGGCGTTGTTTGCAAAAACTCCTGCATGTTATAATCAACATACTTACGAAATTTATAAATATCCTCAACTGCAGGCCTGCTAAGGTTCCCGCGATCTGTACGAATTACCCTTGCTCCTACTGTTTCATAATAACTATTGAAAACATAATTATACTGAGGGTCATATTCAGTATAATTTTTCATGTTGGGCTTTAAAATAAAAGTTTCAAAGAACCATGTTGTATGACCAATATGCCACTTGGGCGGACTTACATCAGCAATAGGCTGCACAACGTAGTCTTCAGTCTTCAGCGGTGCGCAAATTTTTTCACTATAAGTCCTTACCGATTGATATTTCTTTAATAATTCCATGTTACTTTTTATCCACTAAATTTTTAAGGTCTGTTATGCTTATAACATGTAAACGCTCCGATTGTTCCCTTCGCATCATTAAAGCATACGCATTATTAAATCCTATTGGTTGCAGCCATTTCAAATTGTATTGCTTGTGAAATTGCTGTTGCACATAGTCATAAACTTTTTCTTTAATTCCCCCAAGTGATGATACTATTGAATCATTCGCTTTTAAAATAACCAGCAAACCTGTACCCGTGTATTCCGGGTACATATCAACCTGGTCATTGGTCAAGGCATCAAAACAAATTTTTGTACCTCCCAATCCTGTTTTAGTCTCTACCTGCAAATCAGTGTTACCTTTTATTAACATAGAATATATAGAAGCAAGAATGTATTGTTCACCAAATATTTTCGAGCCAATTCTAACAACACCTGCGTTCCCGCTTTTTGCTTCTTTGTACAAACTCTGTTCCATCAAAAAATCTTTGGCTACTTTTTCAGGAGCCTGCTTCAAATAATCGACGCGGTAATTCAATTCCGTCATTATAGAATCATTGATATGTCCTGATAAAAGATTGAGAACGTTTTCAAGTTCGGGGTACCTTCTTAGAACATCGTCTCGAACGACCGGTGCAGCGTAATATGGAGGAAATATTTTTTTATCATCTTCTAATACAACAAGGTCAAATGCTTTTAGCCTGCCATCTGTACTGTATCCGCTGATAACATCCAGTTGTTTCTCATAAGCCGCTTTATACATTACAGCGTCACTTATTACAACAGTTCTCATGTTCAGCTTATAAACTTCTTTAAGTCCAAGGTATCCGTCTTTGCGCCCCATGAACTCAGGTGTAAATCCTGCAAGCATTTTGCTTCCATAAAAACCCGGCAAGAGATAAAAGGATGATAATACTATAAGGAATAATGGTAGAAGCCAGAAGCTTGTTTTTATTTTTTTAAATTTTAACTTCTGCACTTTCGATAATATAAAATCAAATAACACAGCAAGCAACGCCGCGGGGATAGCGCCTGCCAATATCATGTTAGTGTTATTAAGTGCTATGCCACCAAAAATAAATTCACCAAGGCCGCCTGCGGCTATATATGCTGCAAGTGTGGCCACACCAACATTTATAACCGTTGCAGTACGAACACCCGCTAATATAACAGGTAAGGCTAAAGGCAATTCCACCTTTGTAAGAATTTGTTTGCCGCTCATGCCCATCCCCTTCGCAGCTTCTCTTACTGCGGGGTCAACACCTGTTATGCCTGTGAATGTGTTTCTTACGATGGGCAGCAAAGCGTATAAGAATAAAGCAACAATTGCGGGCTTAGGTCCAATGCCTAACAATGGAATCATAAAGCCAAGGAGCGCAATACTTGGGATAGTTTGTAAAACTCCTGTGAACCCTAAAACCGGTGCAGCAAATCTCTTTCTCTTAGCAATAAAAATTCCCAATGGGAGACCGATGATTACAGCGATTAATAGTGAAATAAATGTAAGGCCGATATGAGCTAATACCTGGTCGAGTATCTTCCCTGATTGCTGACGCATGAAACCGATCAAAGATTGTGTTGACTCGTTCATCTCATTTCCTTCATTGTGCCAAGGGCATTGAATAATGAATTATACCCCGCGTGCCTTACTTCGCCTGACAAAATACTCCTGATCGCAATATCTGTATTTCTGTGATTAGACAAAGTATCTAAGGCATCCCACAAAGTTTTATCTTCAGCTATTTCCGGCAGATCTTTGTGAGCACTTTTATCTATTGAAAGATAAGGCCAAAGTTCCTTTAACGATACAGAATGTAATTCGAGTTGCATTCGCTGTCCTTCAAAAAAGTCAGATACAAATTTATTTACCGGTTTAAATAAAAGATCTGTGGGAGTTCCTGCCTGGATAATTTTCCCTTTATCCATTAATAGAATTTTGTCACCCATATCAAAAGCCTCCCGTATGTCGTGTGTTACCAATACAATAGTTTTCTTTTTAAGAACTTCAAGCCTGGAAAATTCTTTTGTAATGTTACTACGCGTTACTGCATCAAGAGCTCCGAAAGGTTCATCCATTAACAATACCGGCGGATCCGCAGCAAGTCCCCTGGCCAAGCCTACCCTTTGCTGCTGGCCGCCACTTAGCTGGTTAGGATAAAGCGATAAATATTCACGCGGAAGATTTAATTGATCTGATAATTCTAAAACCCGGTTTGCAATTTTATTTTTCGGCCATTGTAAAAGATTGGGAACAATAGCAATGTTCTCTGCAACAGTATAATGAGGAAAAAGGCCGTTGTGCTGTAGAACATATCCAATATTTCTTCGAAGATTTTCCTGAGGTACGTCTATAATATTTTTTCCCGCAATAGAAATAGAACCAGACGATATTTCTATAAGCCGGTTTATCATACGGAGCGTAGTTGTTTTACCACAACCGCTCGTACCAAGCAATGCAACGTTTTCCATTTCTTCTACTTCAAAAGAAATGTCATCAACAGCTTTGGCCTTTCCAAAATATTTCACAACCCTGTCAACCTTTATCATCGTCTATTTTTAATTAACCCATCGGTTTTTTCAAGCTGCTAAAATTATGGAATTTAAATGCTAAGGAATTCGACTTGAAATACTGGTCTGGAGAATCACACATCGTACATCACACATCGTACATCACAGATTGTTCATTACTCCCCCATGCTTTCAATATTAAATGTCTTACTGCTGTTCGCAATTCTTTTATTCATTTCCATTATTTCGGAAGTAGAAAAATATCGCCACTTACCGGTCTTGAGACTATCCAGGTTAACATGCATTATACGCACTCTTTTCAGGGATGTCACTTTATAGTCAAGTGCTGCGCACATACGACGGATTTGCCTGTTTAGCCCCTGCGTAAGTACGATAGTAAACTTCTTGTCGGCATCTTTTTTCACAAAACATTTTTTTGTAGTAGTTCCGGAGATCTTAACACCGCTTCGCATTCTGTTTATAAAATCCGGTGAAATGATCTTGTCTGTAGTTACCACATATTCCTTTTCATGTTCGTTGCCAGCCCGAAGAATTTTGTTTACGATGTCCCCGTCATTAGTGAGAAAAATTAATCCTTCAGAAAGTTTGTCAAGCCTGCCAATGGGAAAGATGCGGCTTTTGAATTTTAAGAAATCTATGATGTTGGATTTATCCTTAAGATCAGTAGTGCAGGTGATGCCTTTGGGCTTGTTGAGCATAATGTAAACAAGCTCTGATTTTTGTTTTAAAGGAACTCCGTCGATAAGCACCTTATCGTTATCACATACACGGTTGCCCTTTTTTGCGATTATTCCATTGAGGCTTACCCTCCCCGCCTCAATAAATTCATCTGCATCCCGCCTACTGCAGATGCCTGTATCGCTTATATATTTATTCAGGCTGATATCCATAAAAAACGAAGTTCGGATGTTTATATTAACGCGGTAAAATTTGGTAAACATTCGTAAGTTCCGAACCAGTTACAAAAATTTATCCTGTAGCAAATAAGACTTTCGAAAGCAACTGAATTGAAAAGGATTTAGATTAATAAATTCAAGACAGTAAAAACAAAGTTTATGGTATATATATATCTATTATAAGACATAGCGCACGATTAGACACGCCTGGCTTATTTTGTAAACATAACTATAATCAGAAAGAAATGAAATGCGAATTGGAAGTGTGCCTGCGAGAGCGATATTTATTTTTTTATTTATTGTAGCTCCAACTTCCGGGTAAACGGTAATCTTATCGGTTGGCGACCCGTCATTAATATAGCGACTATTTGAACCTTTGGCTGTCTTGTAGCCGAAAAGAAATGTGAGACCTGTTTGTGCCACACCATAAACAGAAAGGTTTGGCTTGTTCTTAAATGCATATCCGGCACCTATCTTAGCACTTACCAAAGTAGCTTTTGCTTTTAATTGATTATTGTTGAAAGTATGCATTAAGGCAGTTACGTTTATAGATGGCTGAAAAAATAATCGCCCAAGATTTCGCTGGCTATATATTCTTACACCAATGTCAAGTGCCGGTGAAAGCGCCGTTTGCTGATAAGATGTACCATTAGTACGTGTTATAGAACCAAAGTTAACGTCAGCAGCTACTCCTAACAATATTTGAGTTGGATACTTGTTCCGTAATTTTTCCGAAGAGTGAAATTTATCATTAAAAGCACCTGCCAAAAAATTAATCAAACTGTTTTCTTCATACTTCAATGATTCGACTTTGCGCCTGAGGTCTGCAACGTTTTTATCTGCCAATAACAGTAACAGGTAATTTTTATAAGCATAGTCAAAGTTAATGTGCTTATTCTCATCAACTTGTTCATAATATTCAAGTTCTTTAATAACTCCATTATCAGAAATATAAAAATTAGTCCTCTTGTCATCGAAGAGCTTGTATAACACATAGGTATTGAAACGATAAATTTCTCTCAGAAAAACCTGTACACTGTCTTTAATTAAGCTGTCACTTTGTAAAGCATGTTTATTTTCTATGTCATTGGAATTTAGAATCCTCATTCCAAAATAACTAATATATATATCAGATGAGCCTGCATTAAAGCCTTTGCAATTTGAAGGAGTCAGATTAATAATATTTCCGGTTGCAGCTTCTTTAAACTGAACTGAAGAAGGATTTTTAGACCACTCTTTGTAATGCACAATTGTTCCATTTACGGTCTCATTATTCAGCGATATGTAGGAGTCCTGGCAGAAGACTGTAGTGGCAAAAAACATCACAGCAAATAGTAGAGTGCTTCCTTTCATAAATAGGTTTTGGTATAAACTAAATGGTAATAATTGCGATTTTAACGTACTTGCTATTAACAGTAATACAATGATATACGTTTTGAGAGTGTCGAACAAAAATCATTTATTTGCGTTCTTTCTGCGTTAATTTATTCATACTTAAAGTCAAAAAATAGATAGAAATGTTTTTTATACTTTCTAAACTGGTTGTTTATTTTCTCTCGCCATTATTTTGGGTAATTACCTTTTTTATTATTGGGCGCTTATTGAAAAGACAAAGGTTGAAAAGAATTTCCTATGGAATTTCAATTTTCATTTTTCTGATATTTTCAAACCCATTCCTCCTAAATCAATTTGCCAGGTGGTGGGATGTAAAGGAAACGAACTTGCCTCCTGGCAAGACTTACAGTTGTGCCATTGTGCTTGGAGGATTTGCCTCTGAGGATTATAACGGCGACGGCTATTTCAATTCAACCTCTGACAGGTTCATTCAACTAATTAAATTAAGAGCAGAAGGGAAAGTATCACGTCTCCTCATTTCAGGCGGCAATTCAAAATTGTTACCTACTGCTTTCAGAGAAAGTGACTGGGTAGCGTTGCAGCTCAAAGATTTTAATATTCCGGATAGCAATATTCTTATTGAAAATCAGTCGAGAAACTCTTTTGAAAACGCTTTATTTTCCCAGAAACTGCTGGACAGCGCCCGTTTAAAGCCACCATATATTCTTGTCACTTCAGCATTCCATATGCGACGGGCATTATCGACTTATAAAAAAATGGGGGTTGATGTAATACCCTTCCCCTGCAACTTTATAGCAGGAAAAGGGAAAACTGACATAGGAGATTTTATACCCTCGTTAGGCACTTTTGGAACCTGGTATTATTATATCAAGGAGGTTGTCGGCTCCGCCGTTTATACCATCACTAAAAAATAATTGCTTTTCTTTTTAAAGCCTCGGTGCTAAAGGCTTATAAGGTCTTTCAAAAGTATTTGCTCCGCGAACTTTTAACTTCCGGCGATATACTTTGTCGACTGCGGTAACATATAGTGTATCAAAATTTTTGCCGCCAAAACAAATATTAGACGCCTGCCCTGAAGGTATTGGAAGGATGGCATTAACTCTTCCTGTTTGGTCGAGTACTTGTATCCCTAACCGTGAGGTGACATATACTCTGCCGGCGGTATCGCACCTTAGTCCATCCGGCCATGCGTTATCATCGGCATCGGCTACATGCAACCAGCCATAGTGTTGCTTGTAGGCAAGTGTGCCATCTGGCTGAACCTGGTAAACCCAAACCCAATGCGTTGCCGATTCTGTGACATATAACTGACTTTGATCCGGCGAAAGTGTAACGCCATTTGCAAACTTTATTCCCTGGTCTACGATTACTTTTTCACCACCTGGCCGCACAAGATATATTTTGGAAGGCTTTTGCGTTCCATCAGGAGAAGTGACATAAATATTACCATTACTTGCAACTACGAGATCATTGCCTGAAATACTATCAGCAACTACAGTTTCTTTTCCTGATGCATCATATGAAAGAATTTGATTAGTTGCCCCCGCAGCAACATATCTTTTGCCGTCTGGCCCAAAAGACGTTCCGCTGGCTTTTTTTGCATTCAAATTTAATTCCGTAAGCTTTCCATTAATATCAACCTGGTAAGTTTTAGAAGTAGGAATATCCTGGTAAAAGACTTCGCCTGCTGAATTAGTTGCCGTGCCTTCTGTGAATTTATATCCATCACCAACCAGTTGCCAGTCTTCACCCGGTATTAGTATGTCACTCAGGAATTGGTTTTTCGAAATTCCCAACTTTACTGCCTGGGGCCAGTCCTTCCATAACCATCTCATAGCCTGCGGAAAAAGTGCGTTGCCTTGTTTCCCATTGTGCTGCCCTTCTCCCCATACATGCTGCACTTCATAGCCTGAAAAAACAAGTGCCCTTTCCATCGTTTCATTGGCTTTCCACCAATCACCGGCATAAATGTTAAGGTCGTTTGATCCATCCTGTAAAAATATTCTGAGGGGTTTGGGCTCGTATTTCCGAATAAGAGTCGGATATCTTTCGGCACCCCGTAACCCTATGTAGGTGCCAATTGAAGAGAAAACTCTTGAAAATTGATCGGGTCGTTCCCAGGCGGCAGTAAAGGCACAAACCGCACCACTGCTGGAGCCACCAATTGCATGGTCGTTTCCCTTTGCAGAAATACGGACTTGTCTTCCATCAGTGCTTTTCTGCTTTTCTACCGCCGGTAATATTTCTTCCAAAATAAAACGGGCATAAGAATTACCAAGCCCATCATATTCGAAACTGCGATTATAGCGGTCCAGGGCAGTCGCAGAGTTGGCGGCTTTAACAACACCAGGCATTATAAAGACTCCGATAGTTACCGGCATCTCTTTAGAATTGATCAGGTTGTCAAAAACTGTAGGTGCGTTCCATTGAATTCCATCCTGGTTTACATATAAGCAGGCAGGGTTTTTGGGACGATATTGTGCAGGAATATAAATCCAATATTCACGTGATGTGCCGGGAAAAATTTTAGAGCTATCGAACGTAAATTTTAAAACTTCTCCTTTCGGAATTCCTATATGCCCGACAGATGCGGAATCCAGGGTGTAACTTTCAGGAGATTGAGATATGCCATCTAAGTGGGCCGCGAGAAAAAATAATACAATCAATGATCTCATAAAAAAAGCTTTATTAGTAATTAATGAATTTATATTTCCATTTCAATTTCATGTGATACTTCCTGCAAAGTTGATTTCCGCAAAGCTTCCTTAAGGCCGGGTTATTTTTTTTATAAGTTATCACAAATAAAAGATTTTCAGCTTTAATTTTCTTAGTGAATGGGAAATTATGGGGAATAAATTTGTTGTAATTGTTTGAATTAAGCCTCAAATCGGAATTGACGAAAAAAAATTTGATTTAACAATTAAATAAAATAATTTATTTTAAAACCTTTGCCAGGTAAGGATTAGATAAATAAAGTCTATCCTGAATATCTTCTGTATTAAAATTTCGTATAAGCTTCCAATCTCAAAAGCATGTTTTTAATAAACAGAAGTTTCCGTCACATGTAATATTTCTACAATGGTATACTAATTGATATCAGTTAATTGGCTTTTACAAATACCAAATTGTTAAAACCAAGTTAACCAAACTCTCGTAACTCTTTCACACTTTATCCCTAAAGTTTACTGATTTAATCTTTGGAAAACTAAGTTTTCCAAACTGATGATAATGGATTGCTTGTCCATACTTCACAGCTATATAATACTACCTCAAAAACGATAGGACTAGTCCGGTTTCTATGAATTACTTACACATTGATTTCCTAACATTAAAATTTAAAAAATGAAAAAAAGATTTACCAGTAGCAGGCTAAAAATTGTTCTTGCTGTTGCCGTAATTACAGCATTTTCAGCCGTGCTAATGTCTTCAAGTCACCGGGAGGCGCCTATGATCTCAAATGATCCACTTGCTGACAACACTGACCTGTATGCATTTAAAAGCTTAAGCGATAAGAATAATATTACAATTATCGCCAACTTCATTCCGGGTCAATTGCCAAACGGAGGCCCTAACTATTATTCTTTTGGAGAAAATGTACGGTATGAAATACACGTTGACAATGATATAAATACACCTGGCGACGATATTATTTATCGTTTTACATTTTACAAAGAAAATCAGGACCCTACTACCTTTTTCAACATCAGGTTGGGGAAAGAAAATTTAAAGACCACTTACAGTCTTGACAGAAGTATGGATGGAGGTAAGAGCTTTACTGAAATTATTAACCGCAAAGATGGTATAGTTCCAGCTTATAATATTGGGCCACGCTCAATTAGCTCTCCTGTAGGCCTTAATGCCTCTAATTATGATGAGATTATGCATAGAGCCATCAAAGTATCTAAAACGGGTGAAAAGGTTTTTGCAGGTACTGCAGATGATCCCTTCTTCGTTGACCTTGGAGGTATTTTTGATTTGGGAAATGCACCTCGACAAGGGCCAAGCCATCCCGAAGATGCATTGAAATGCAAAAACGTTTCTACACTTGTAATAGCAATTCCAATTAAAACATTGCAAAAGGATCATAAGTCACTTCAAGATGCAAAAAATATACTTGATCCAAATTATGTGATCGGAGTTTGGGCATCAGCAAGCAGGCAAAAAATAAGGGTATTGAACGGAAATGGTACAGAAAGTAATATAGGTCCATGGATTCAGGTATCCAGGCTTGGTATGCCATTAACCAATGAAGCAGTTATCCCAATTGGTTACAAAGATTATTGGAACAGTCTTTCCCCGTATGAAGACATTGCCAAACTTAAAGTGTTTGGAAACTTCTTCTACAATCCTGAGTTGGCTTTGTACATGGACGATGACCAGTTTGGTGGTGCAATTCCTGCATTTAAGCAATTAAGAATTCAAAAAAAGTCATTAGGTACTTATAATTTCAGTAACGGAAATAACGGCTTGTATGGTTTAAAAGGAAATGCGGCCCTGGATGGCACAGCACTAAGTGAAGCTGCATTCGGCAAGCTTCTTTTACCTGCAGAAAATTCACCCCGGTCAGTAGATCTTTGGCCAATATTCCATACAGGTGTACCTAACTTGAGCCCATATCAATTAGCTACCGGTAAAAATGGAAATGTTCTTGGAGAAGGAAAGCCTTTTATCAGTAACTTTTTACCGAATGGTGGAGACATGCTTCGCCTTAACATGGCAGTACCAACCACTCAACGCTCATCGCCTGATTTCAGTAGTGAAGGTTTGGTAAGTGCTGCTGTTTTAGGTTTAACTGACCCAAGATTCAACACTAACAAATCACTCCAGTTTATACCTAATATGGACGGGTTTCCTAATGGCAGAAGGTTGGAAGATGATGTAACACGTATTGAACTTCAGGCAGTAAGTGGAGTAGTATTAGCTGCAATAGGCCTTTGGTATGATGATTATGTACCAGGTGGCAGCCCTGTAACTCCTAATCTTGTAAATGTATTAAGTTACAGTACAGGGGTTAATGCCAATGACACTTCATTTAAACCATTATTTCCTTATATACAGGCACCGTGGTCAGGAGATCACAATTGTAATTGTGAACCACCACCAGCCGGACCAGCACTTGACATGAAATCTGGTGGTCCTGCAACAACGGAAACACTTGGCCTTGCTTCACCTGGAATAGAAATAGCTACCTCACCCAATCCAATGAATAACAGCAATGTGCTGCGCTATCATGTTGCATCGCCTTCAGTTGTGAAGATTATGCTATACGATGCATCAGGTAAGCCATTGAAAGTTCTGGTAAATAAGAAAGTTGAGCCTGGTACTTACACTGCTCAATGGAATGCCAACGGAATGGCTAAAGGTTCTTATTTCATCTCAGGAAATAAAGATGGTGGAACCAAGCAGACAGTAACCGTGGTTAAAGAATAACAATTTATTTCACCCTACATAATAAGCCCGCAATGATAAATTGCGGGCTTATTCTCTAAACCTTCACGCCCTTTCAACAACCATATTATGAAAAAGAAATTTATTTACCTTTTACTTATTGTCTTTTTCTTCTCGATTTCTGCTTTTGTGGTGATACGCTACAGCATCAATCAAACAAAGCTGAAAAATGCAACTTACCCTCTTATTGAAAGAAAAGATGCTAAAGCAGCCAATGCTGAATGGCAACAAACAAAAGAAACCGCACAAAAACTTATTAATACAGTACAATACAATCCCAAGGATATAAAAGCTGCCATTGCCTTATCAACCCTATACATCCAGGAAGCCAGGATTACGGGTGACTATGTATATTATGATGCAGCAGCCATGAAATATATCAACAGTGTGCTCGAGGACCAGCCTGACAATTTCGAAGCATTGACATTAAAAGCTTTATTGTATATGTCCCAACATCATTTCGGTGATGGCCTGGCTATTGCTGAAAAAGCACAAAAAATAAATCCTTACAATGCGCTGATATATGGAATAATAGTAGATGGAAATGTGGAAATGGGAAATTATACAGCAGCAGTTGAAAATGCTGAAAAGATGGTTTCGATACGTCCTGACATACGTTCATACGCTCGTATATCTTATCTGCGGGAAATTCACGGAGATTATCCAGGTGCAATTGAAGCGATGAAACTGGCAGTAGATGCAGGTGGCGCAGG
>JBDUEG010000005.1:0-26337 GCA_040002575.1 Ginsengibacter sp. | reverse complement strand
GAAAATTCCATTTGTTGCATTAACATGGGAACCCGCTTAAGTTCTTTGCTTTTAAGGAAGGTACCGCCGATATGATAGACAGGCGTTTCCTCGTATCGTGATGCAATCACAATTTGTACATGGCCCGCATGTGCAGTAAATAACTCATTTACCAGGTGAGGACAATTATTATTTTTTGATAGATGTGATAAGAATAGATGGCTCATAAAAGCAGGCCTATGATTTACAAAAAGATCCAGTGCCTGCTCATTGGAAAGGTGGCCTACCCCACCCCTTATACGTTGCTTGAGAAAATAAGGATAATTACCAAGATCAAGCATCTTCACATCATAGTTGCTTTCAAGGAAGGCGGCATGGCATTGTCCAAAGTAACTGACTACATTTTTACACACAGTCCCAATATCAGTGAACACGCCCACCTTTGTATGGTTGGAACTAATTATAAAACTATATGGATCACAGGCATCATGATGCTTAGGAAAAGGTGTGATAGAAATATTTCCTACAGTCACTTTTTCATGTGCATTCAAGTGTCTTACTAAGTGTTCCTGAACCTTGAAGTAGCCTTGTGATAAAGTTGTTATGGTTGTATAAACCGGCAGGTTGTATTTATTGCTTAATACGCTTAACCCTTTTATGTGATCTGAATGCTCGTGGGAAACAAAAACTGCCTTTACTTTCTGAATCTGTAAACCTAATCGTTTCATGCGCTTTTCAATTTCCCTGCATGAAATTCCAGCGTCAACAAGAATAGCTTCTGTTTCATTGCCAATATAATAACAGTTGCCGTTACTTCCTGAATTAAGTGATGCTATGAATAATGACATTGAAAGCAAAGAAACTCTTTTTTTGTTTTCAATGATTCATAGATTGAGACTATATTTTTTATGAAGCTTTGATAACTTAAAATGATTTTCCATTGCAACAGTAATTCAATAAGACGACAGTTATTTTTCAAAAAAATCGGGAGAAATTTTAATCAAAAGGAAATTTCAAAAATTATAGCTAATGATTTTTTTAAATTGAAAGAGAGATAAATGACAGAATATTGTTTAACAGGTATATTTTTGTCTTTTGCAACTAAACTAATTGTAAACGTAAATTGAATCCATTGAAACAGTATCAAAATTTCAGCCGCTTATTTCTTGCTTTAATTTTTTGTACATTTTTACTTCCCCATGAAAGTAAGGCTCAAAAAAAGGAGTCGATTGATAATGGTTATTATATAACTTATCCTGACAGGCTAATGCTTAATGTTTATATGTCCCAGAAATTTGCTCCATTTTCAATTTATACAAGGAACGGGCAGGAACTTAATTACAGAACAAATTCGAAACTAACTCTCGGAGCAGGATTTGCAATTAATGGCTTGGGCTTAAACCTGGCTTATGGTTTCAAATTTTTAAATAAAGAAAAAGGCAGGGGGAAAACAACAGGCCTGGATTTTCAGTTTCATTTGTATCCTCACAAATGGGCCGTAGATTTATTAGCAACTTTTCGTAAAGGATATTACCTGGAGCCGAGTAGCGACAATGGGCTTAGCTTAGCTGATAATTATTTACGCCCTGATATAAAAAGACATGTAATTGGGCTTTCTGCTTTTCGGGTTCCTAATTCTCATAAATTTTCTTATCGTGCTGCTATCACGCAAAATGACTGGCAAACAAAATCCGCCGGCTCATTTCTTTATGGGGGAGAAATCTATCGCGGTTCAATTACAGGAGATAGCGCTCTTGTACCTTCTAAAGTTAGTAATGATTTTGACCAGGCAGGAATTAATGAAATTACTTTTTTAAGCATCGGCCCCGGTTTGGGCTATGCTTATACGCTAGTAATAGATAAGAATTTCTTCATAACCGGATCAGCAACCGCCAGTATTGATCTTAATTTTTCTGCGGAGGAAATATCCGGTAATAAAAAGAAAAAGACAAGCTTAATCCCAGGTGGAGTATATAAAGGAGCGATCGGATACAACAGTGATACCTGGAGTGTAAGTGCTAATATTACGGGAAACGCTCTATATGCAGGAAGTGAATCCTCTTCAAAAGAGTATTTTCTTCCAACAGGAAATATTCGTTTTATCGTTGCAAAAAAATTGGCACCAAGAAAACATAAATAGCTACGTTATCAATCTGTAATTATTTACGGATTGGATTAGTTGCGTTGCTTTGGCCATTGCCCATCGTTCCTTTGTTTGTCGTGCTGTCCCTCCGTATAGTTGATTGAGTTGATTCCTTCTCAATTGTAATAGTTGGTGTCTGTGGCTTTTCACCTGAATTGCTTATGACCGGAGACACCTTCTGTTGCCGGTTCGAATTGTCAATTGTATTTTCTGTCGCTCCATGATTGATACCTTGTTGCTGAGGTCTTTGGGTCTCAACCAGGTGAACCTTATTCCTGGGAGCATTGTTTGTTGTTCTTAATGATTGCGGCGTTCCCGGTTTGTCATTTCTTGTACGTATGCTGTCTTGACCATAGCTTATAAAAGTCAATAACAGAAATGATAAAAGAGAAATAAAAACTTTTGCTTTCATAACATTCAATTTAAGTTGTCCGCTGAAATTATATACAAAATCATGCCATTACATACTTCATCGTTTATCTGATCAACCTGTAAAATCTTCGAAAAAGAAATAAAAAAGCCGGCAATGCCGGCTTCAATAGAACCTTGTATATTATAGAAAGGAACGAATACTTAAGTTATTTTCCGACAACCCGATATTGCACTGTATCACCATTGACTTCCTCTTTCAAATAAGTATCATCAGGTGCTACATACATTTTTTCCCCATTTAAAGTTATTACTTTAGAGCCTTCAGGCAATTGAGGTACCAAATCCCCGGTTTGCAGTTGCGATGATTGCGGGTTATAAGAGTTATCGTCATTCTCTTCGCTGGTATTATTTACTTCTCCATTCTTACCAACAACTACGTAAATCAGTTTACCTTTTGCATTTCTGTCTTCTTTAAAATAGGTACCATTCAGCTCATAAAATCTTTCACCATTTATAGTTACAGATTTAGCACCGGTTGGTAAAGAGGAAACTGTTGCTCCCATTGGGGCATCTACTACTTCATAGTTATTTTCATAATTCCTGTAAAAAATTCCGTTGTAGTAATAAAAAGGATTTAGGCCTACATATATGCGATTATATCCAAAGGGAAGTGTTGAAATACGAATACCAAATGGAGGAAATATTGGTTGATAATAGCCATCATAATAATCATAAAAAAGGCCACTTGAATAATAATAAGGATAGCTGCCAAAATATATCGAGGTGCAATTGTAAGGCCTGTAATTATACCTTGGCCCTGACATCACATAGATCCTGCGATTATACCCGGTTCTATAATAATAATTCCGGTTGTAAGTATTGTTTCTGTAGCTATTGTTGTAAGTATTATTATTCGACCTGTAGTTATTATTTCCTCTTGAAGGATAGCGATCATACCTGCGTTGTTGATCAGCGTTTCCTGTGGACCTGGGAAATACCCTGGCAGTGGAATTATTCCTTTGTGATTCAATTGCTACCGGCTGAATCCTTTCTGTATTAACCCTGGTCAGATTGTCCCGGTTACTGTTTGCAGTCTGCCGGTCATTTCGCGGTACTGTAGTATTATTTACAGAAGTTACACGATCGATCCTTGAGCTATTAGTGTTAGCTCTTGTGGTATTCCTTTCCGGTTGAGAAGATATCCTGTTATTATTCCTTATTTCAGAAGTGTTTCTGCTTTCAATTCGCGGAGCAGGATTATTATTTGTATTTACCCGCTCACTTCTCGCAGGAGAATTAAATGTTCTTTGAGGTGCTCTTTCCACTCTTGGTTGAGATACGGTTTGCTGCCTGTTATCCCTTTGACCACTGCCGTTTTCGCGCCTTTGTGCGTCGGCGTTGAAAAATAATCCACCCGAGAAGACCAGGAGGAGAATTAAAATATTTATATTTTTCATGTTTAATTTTTTAATTGTTGCCTTACCAAATTTAACTATATGCTGCTAAATAATCAGTATGCTTCTTGTTAATAATTCACTTATTTATTTATTTTAAATGGTTCCATTATTGAACTATGATAAGATATAAAATAAGATAGAAGGTTTAATATAAATAGTTGCACTGTGTAAAAAAATGACGGCTATAACGTAGCTATAACATATTTTAAAAACCCATCTGCTAATCTTCAGTATAACTACAGAATTACAAAACCTGACAACATTTTTTTAGTTAAAATATGCCAGGGACTTTTTTGCTTATACTAAGCTATCTTGCTTGGAATAAATAAATCAAATCGGGACACCGGCTTTTCAATTTTTATCTAAACAATTTTATGATTAAATATTTTTTCGTGTTAATTGTGGCAACTATGTTAAGCTGTAATTCAAGCAACCAACAACAAAGCCCTGAGAATAATAAAGAATTATCAAAAATAATGGAAGACTATTATCGTGAACGTATGGACCTTTTTCCAATCGAAGCAACCGGGAATGGCGACACAACTCATAATGACAAATTTTATCCGGATTTCACAGACAGTTATCGGGCAAAGATTAAAGATTTTTACAGCAGAACACTTAATTCTCTTCATAAAATAAAGAGGGATGATCTTAATGAAAATGATAAGATCAGCTATGACTTTCTTGATTATTATACAGGGATTCTCTTAAAGGAATTTGATTATAAGTTTAACCTGGTTCCTACCGATCAGATGTGGGGGGTTCATCTTGTTTTGGGACAGTTTGCAAGTGGTACCAGCGCTCAGCCATTTAAAACTATAAAGGATTATCAAAACTGGCTGCTTCGTATTAATGCCTTTGATATATGGATAGACAGTGCAATAGTTTATTTCAAAAGAGGCATGGCAGAGAATTTTGTTTTGCCGAAATCTCTTGTAGTAAAAATGATTCCTCAATTTGAAGCAATGGTAACTACTGATCCAAAACAAAATTTATATTATAGTCCTGTCAACCAATTTCCTTCCAGCTTTAGCGACAGCGATAAACAAACACTGATTGCTGATTATCTAAAAGCCATTAATGAAAAAGTAGTACCGATGAATCAAAGAATGGCTTCTTTTCTTAAAAATGAATATTTACCTAAAGCAAGGCTCACAAGTGGTTACAGCAGCTTACCCGGAGGTCTTGAGTATTATAAATTAAAGGCCCGGCTTAATACTACAACAGATAAAACAACTGATGAAATTTATGCGCTTGGCCTTTCGGAAGTTGCTCGTATAAGAAAGGAGATGGAAAAAGTAAAAGATGAAACAGGTTTCAAAGGTGATCTCAGGGCATTTTTCCTTTATCTTCAAACTGATCCAAAATTTACTCCGTATAAAACACCTCAGAACGTCCTGGATGCATTTGAAAAAATTCATCAAACGATGATACCACATTTAAAAGAGATGTTTGGCAGTACGCCAAAAACTCCTTTTGAAATAAAACAAACAGAAGCATTTCGCCAGGAATCTGCGAGTGCTGAATATAATCCCTCTCCTGATAATATTAAGCCGGGCGTGTTTTATGTTCCAATAATTGATGCCACAACATTCAATATTACAAGCGGAATGGAAAGCCTGTTCCTTCACGAAGCGATTCCCGGGCATCACTATCAAATAAGTCTGCAGCGTGAAAACAAAGAACTACCTGCCATAAGGCAACACGATGTTTTTTCTAACGCATATATTGAAGGCTGGGCTTTATATTGCGAAAGCCTTGGTAAAGAGCTGGGCTTATATACCGATCCTTATCAACACATGGGCGCACTTGGAGATGAAATGCATCGTGCCGTACGGCTTGTAGTAGATGTTGCAATACATACAAAAGGAATGAGCCGTGAAGATGCTATAACTTATATGATGGACAATGAGCAAATAAGTTTGCAAGGCGCTACTGCGGAAATAGAAAGATACATGTCAGGAGGTGGCCAGGCATTAGGCTATAAAATAGGCGCCCTCAAAATAAGAGAGTTGCGTACGAAGTATGAAAAGGAAATGGGTAGTAAATTTAAACTATCAGATTTCCATGACGAACTATTGAAGGATGGCAGCATGCCTCTAACAACCTTAGAAAATAAAATGGATAGATGGGCAGCTTCTCTTAAATGAAATTAAGCAGTATGGGATAGTTGGCATTTTGAACTTTTAAGTTAATCAGCAGGTAACTCCTTGCATTTAACTTCTTTCGAGATCTATACTCCAATCAAACGCCATTACACTTATTTGTAAAGATGATTTTTCTATCATTGATCTTATGTCTTTAATATTTTTTTCAAATACATTGCAAAATAAAAAAATGTTATTTACTTTTATCCCGACACAGTAATCTCTCCCACACCTACCAATCATCTTTTGAAATTTTGCGCTTACTTAATTACTTTTTCCTGGCATATAACCGGATCCCAAAAAAGTAATTTCAGCATCAACTAATCCTATATTTCTTTATTGAGTAATCAAAGTATTTAACAGAATATTTTGAAGTAAGATTATCACAATCGTTACAGTTTAGTGTCTTACTATCAGAGATGTTTTTAAAATAAAAATTATGAAAACAAACTTTACACAACAGGAAATATTGTTACTAACCGGAACGAGTTTCTCGCTACAGGAATTCTCGGAAACTTCCGATGGGCTTAACTATAACCATCTTTCTGAAAAAGAAAAACTGGAAGTGGCGTGCTGGAATGGACTTCTGCCTGCTATGCTCCCCGAAGTATTCAAACAGCATGCTGTAAATAAAAAGAAGTTATATCTCTGGGAAATAAGAGAAGGGTCTTCCTTTATAGAGTTGGAGTTGGGCGAAATTCATCTTGAAATGGAAAAGCAGTTTTCTATAGACCCATATTCATTTATGCCATTACAGGAATTATCATAAAATCTCTGATAAGCTTTAAAACAAAAATTTTATAAAAAAGAATACGTTCTATAAATAAACACGGGGTTTCATAAAGCAATAAAACCGGCAGAATAAGACTGCCGGTTTTTTTTATACTTTTAATTTAATAGCCAAAAATTTCTTCGAGTCTCAGCTTTTTTACTTCCCCATATTTTGAGAGAGCTTCCGGCTTCACTCTTTTTTCTGATGCTAAAATGCAATAGGTGTAGGGCTTATTTGAAATATTGCTGTTAGCAAATTTTTGCAGGTCGCTGAAGCTTATCTTCTCGAAATTTTGATAGACATCTTTTCTTAAATCTTTTTTCAACCCCAAACGCTGGTCAGCTAAGTATTGGTATATTACCGCATCCTGCGTATATCGTTCGGTCTGATAACGGTTTTTTATGCTCATCTTAGATACCTCTAACACTTTTTGAGATTCAGGTACGTTAGTAAAAAGATCATTCATACCTGCTATCGCTTCATCAAGTTTATCAGCCTGTGTGCCGATGTAGCCAATTACTGCATACTTATCATCTTCCTTCGACGGTACAGAATAAAACGCATAAGTGCTATAAGCCAAAGCCTTCGATTCACGAAGTGTTTGAAATACTATTGATCCCATACTGCCACCATAGTATTCATTAAAGACTTCAACAGTAGAAGCATTGTCAGGATTAAAATTTACGGTATTTCTAACCCATGCAATTTCTGCCTGCACCATGTCATAGTCCGCAAATAAAACGGTATTTTTTGTTTGTTCGATTTTATTAAATTTATCAGAGGCTGGGTATGAAATAAACGTTGCAGGTAATACATGGACTTTGGAGATTGCAGTGGTTGCATCTTTTAATGTAAGCGGCCCATAGTAGATAACAACGTGCTTGTATTTGGTAAGATTATGTAGAAAATTAATGAGGTCTGAAGCCTGCAATTCATTTAACTCATCATTGGTGTATTGGTTGTTGAACGGATTTTTTTCACCGTACATTGCATACGACCGCAATCCTGTAAGAATTGCCCGTTTATTGAGCTTATTGTCTGATCTCGCTTTAAGTATCCTGGCTTTTAATGAAACAAGAGCCGCCTCATCAGCCTTGCAATTTGCTAAAAGATCTTCAAGCAAATTATTTGCCTTGACCATATTTTCCTGCAAACCGGTAAGTGATATCGTTGTGAACTCATCACTTACATTAATATTATAACTGCAGCCGAGATAGTAGAATTCTCTGCTTATCTCTTCAGCATCCTTTCTGCTGGTTCCTAAAAATTGCAAGTATTGGGCCGCAAGAGATGACATTTTAGAATTGAAATTTCCCATATCAAAGCGATAGCTCTGTCTGAAAATATCATTGTCTTTGTTTTGAACATATAGCAGTTGAGCTTTACCAATTTCAGACTTCTGAATGTCTTTATCATAATCAAGCCATTGTGGCTTCACCACGGTCGCAGGCATTGCAGCAACTTGCTTTAAAAAAACAGATTGCGCTTCGCGGTTCATTTCTACGGGTGTAATGGGAGGCTTACTTACTTTTATCACATTTTTATCTTCCCCCTTTCTCTTATAAATGCAAGCGAAATTTTCTTCCAGGTTTTCATTTGCGAACTTCACCAGTTCCTTTTTCGTAAGCTTTGCCATCACATCACTAATAGAAACATCTTGTGCCCAGGATGTGTTTCTGTCTAAAATAAAACTGCCAAATAATTTGTATGCCCGATTCTGATTATTATCCAATCCCTGCAATTCACTTAGTCTATAATTTACTGCGGCTGCTTTAATTAGCTTTTCATCAAAAGCACCAGCTTTTACCTTTGCAATTTCCTTCAGCAAAAGATCTTTTACTTCTTCAAGGCTCTGGTCTGCTTTAGGTCTTCCCGTTAACTCAAGTAAGGAATACAAACGGTAACTGCTAACGGAAGCTCTTGCTGTAAGTACCTGCTGTTTTTTATTAAGGTCAATATCTATCAGGCCTGCTTTTCCATTACTAAGTATGCTTTTTAAAGCAGTCATTTTTATAAAAGAATTAAAATCAAGGCCGCCTGGAAGGCGATACGCCATGTTAACGCTTTCTGCATCAGGTCCCAAAACTTCTTTGTAGACTGCCTGAGTTATTGGCGCTTCAGGCGCAGGATTATAGTCAGAGACATCGCCTGGCTTCATGTAGCTGAGATAGTGATCTATTCTTTTGATGAGATAGTCGGGGTCAAAATCACCTGTCATGACCAAAGCCATGTTATTTGGAACATAATTTTTATTATAAAAATCTCTTATGGCTTTTAAAGACGGGTTTTTAAGATGTTCAATTGTACCTATGGTAGTTTGCTGGCCGTAATTATTCGTCGGGAATAACGTTGCATACATCAATTCATCTACTTTGTCAGGATCAGAGTCAAGGCTGATATTTTTTTCTTCATACACTGCTTCAAGCTCCGTATGGAAAATACGAAACACAGGATTTCTAAATCGTTCAGCCTGTACCGTTAGGTATTTATCGATCGCATTGGATGGTACGTCATCCGTGTAGACTGTAAATTCATACCAGGTAGATGCATTCGTTCCCTGGGCTCCCATGGAAGACATCAACTTGTCATACTCATTAGCAATGGCAAATTTTGCAGCTTCGCCGCTCGTTTTATCAATATCACGATAGATTGCCGCACGGGCTGCAGTATCTGTTGTGTGATTATAATTTTCGTATAAAGAATCAATTCTGTTAAGCAACGGTTTTTCTTTTGCCCAATTTAAGGTGCCGTATTTATTCGTGCCTTTGAACATTACATGCTCAAGATAATGGGCAAGCCCTGTATGATCTTTAGGATCACTATTGCTTCCTGACCTCACAGCCATAAGCGATTGGATCCTCGGTTCTTTTTTATTTACACTTAGTATGACAGTCAACCCATTTTTTAAAGTATAAAACCTTGCCTTTAGCGGATCACCAATTACGGTTTTATAATTATAGCCGCCGGCTGAAGTTGTACGCCATTCAGTTTTGCCAGTTTGAGCAATGGCAAAAGAAGTACACATAAGGAGTAATAACAGGAGCTTACATTTCGTTTTCATTTCGGTTATTTTAAGGCTTAAAAATAAACTATAATTACATTCATAATGAAGCAGCTTTTATAGGTATGCTTAAAATTCCAGGAAAATATTTCAAATAAACATTTGCATAATTTAATAGCTTTCATATTTAATAAATTTACGCAAACCAAAAATTCAGATTATGGAACAGTTAACGCTGGGTATTGGAACAAGGCTTCAGCACACGCAATATGGGCCGGGTGTAAT
Organism: Ginsengibacter sp.; assembly: GCA_040002575.1. Classification (GTDB taxonomy): domain Bacteria; phylum Bacteroidota; class Bacteroidia; order Chitinophagales; family Chitinophagaceae; genus Ginsengibacter. The sequence continues at coordinate 16,181 of JBDUEG010000005.1, read as the reverse complement.
TGTAGGTGTGCGCTTCGCTACTTACATAATTTCTTTTATTACTTATGGCATAAAAGAAATTGATAAAACGGATGCCAAGCTTGAAGAGATCATTGCCGAAAATGTAACAGTTGAAGTAGAAACTATTAGTGAAGTGGAAAGGTCATTGCTAAAGATTTTAAGGCTATGGGGCAATACCTCAGAAGTAGTTCCTCTTGGCGATAAATGGAAGGGCGCTATGATGTTGCTGCAACCAGCCGATAAAACGCAAAAAGCAAAAGAAATTCCAATAGATGTGTTCTTTCATAAAATAGTGATGCTGCGGGACCGTATAAGAGTAATGGAGCAACAAATAAATGCACATAAAATTTTGAGCGATGAAGACAAGGTTAACCTGCAACAGTATATCACCCGCATTTATGGCTCACTTACAACTTTCAATGTACTATTTAAGAATAAAGAAAACTGGTTCATTGGCGAAAAGGGAAGCAGCGACCCATTTTGAAATTGTCATAACATTCAGAATAAAACGTGATCCAGGTTAGCTTTAATTTTTTTGATAAAGCAGAAAATGCTGAATGGGTAGAAATTCACCATCATACACAAGCTTAAAGCCATTTGCCGCTAGCTCTTTGTTTAATTGCAGGATAGTTGTTTTATGAAGGGGCTTAATTGCAAGCGCAGCATCTTCTCCCCTATATTCAAGCAATAAAAGTTTACCATTTTGCTTAAGAGATTTTTTAATCGATTGCAGCATCTCATAAGGATATTCCAGCTCATGATAAACATCCGCCATCATTACCAGGTCAATTGAATTTTCCGGGAGGTTTGGAGAGTGATCGCTTCCCTTTATTACTTCAACATTTTTAATTTTTAATTCTTTCTTTTTATTATTCAAATACTTAATAAAATCATCCTGAATTTCTACTGCATAAACTTTCCCTTGAGGTACCTTTTCAGCAATTCTGAAGGAATAATAACCTGTTCCGGCGCCAATATCTGCAACTGAACTTCCGGGAGATAAGTTCATTTTGTCTATCGAAAGCTTAACATTTTCTTCCTGCTGGCGCTCATCTCTTTCCAGCCATGCGCCTCCATCGCTTCCCATCACCTGCGAAATTTCTCTTCCCAGGTAGAACTTGCCGGTTCCATCCTTTGAAGCTTTTGAAAACGTGTATTCAGTTTTCTCCTCACCTTTATCTTTATTTTTTTTAGAAGTATTGCATTCAATTGATAAGAATACAACAAGGAAGAGAATGGTATTAAATGAAAGTTTCCTCATAAAGAATATTCCTTATTTCATTTCAGTCATCTGAAGGCAAACAGGCTTTGGAACCTTTATCTCTTTACCAGTCGCTTTTAAAAGACCCGTGCTTTTATTTCTTTTAAAAATTACTATGTTGTCGCTTTCCTGGTTAGCCACTAACAAATAATTTCCGGAAGGATCAATAATAAAATTCCGTGGAGTTTTACCCATTACGGATTGGTATCCCTTGAGTTTTAATTTACCAGTGTTGCCATCAATCGAAAATATTGCCAGTGTATTTTCATCGCCACGGTTGGAAGCATATAAGAAGTTGCCATCGGGAGATACATGAATGTCCGCACTTCCAATCACTCCTTTAAAATTTCGCGGATGTGTTTCTATATTCTGTACCCTTTGAAGCTTGCCATTATTATATTTATAAACTGATACTGCGCCCATCAATTCATTTATCAGGTAAGCGTATTTTTTGTTTGGGTGAAAAACAAAATGTCTTGGACCCGCTCCATCCAAAGTTTTTTCAAACGGATGCATTGCCGGCGAAAGCGGCTCCTTTAATGAAGGATTAAATTTATAAATCATTACTTTATCCATTCCAAGATCAGGCGTAAATATAAATTTTTGATCAGGTGAAAATACCGCAGAATGTACATGCGCTTTTTCTTGCCGTTGTTTATTAAAACCGGTGCCTGAGTCTTGTATAAGCTGGGCGTATGGCTTTAAAGACCCGTCTGCAGCAACAGGAAATGCAGTAACGCTTCCCCCCGTATAATTGGCAGCAATAAGCCACTTGCCAGTCCTGTCAAGAGATACATAGCATGGATCATCGCCGTCAGTGGGTTCAGCATTTATAAAACCAAGCCTGCCGGTTTTCTTATTAAATGAAAAAGCACTTACCCTTCCCGGATCATCTCCGTGTGTTTCGTTTACTGAGTAAACAAATTTAGTATCGGGGGAAACCGTCAAATATGAAGGATTAGCAACGCTATCCGTGTTACTCAACAAACTTACGTTTCCCGAAGTAGCATTGAACCGGTAAACATATATCCCTTTACTTCCTGTACCAGTGTATGTGCCGGTAAACAAATAAAAATTTTGTGCTATCGATGAAAAAGAAATCAATACAAAAAAAGGAAGAATGATTTTTCTCATTTTTTAAGTTTCAATTAGTGATTAATATTTGCAATAAAATTTGTGAAAGTAAACGTGAAGGTAACCCAGGAATCATTCCTTAAAATGTATGGTGGAATAAAGATGATGTGGCATTTTCTAAAAGTAAATAAATAGCTGGTGTCCTCATTACAAATAGAAGGTTAAGTAGATTATCTTTTTACATTGAAGCCTTTGAAAATAGTTTCTTCTATATGACTAATTATAACTTCGTCAACCGCCGCTTGTTCCGGCCCGGACCTACACCATTCAATAAATTTTTCTACATCTTCTCTTCTACCAGTAACAACAGCCTTGACAACACCGCTATTATCATTCTCTATCCATCCGTTCAGATCATTTTGCTCCGCAATTTTTTTAGCAGTTGCTCTAAAAAACACTCCCTGAACTTTTCCCCTAATTTCCAAGTGTACTGTCATTACAGTCTGAAAGCTAAGACTTCAATTTCAATTAAAACAACTTAATGCCTATAATAAGCCAATCCTTGAATCGTCACAATAGTCCTTCAGCATCACGTAAAACTACGCTTGTTACCGTATTTTTTATACTAATTTAATAAGGTAAACATACGCGTGCTAATACTTTTGCTGACAATACCTTTGATATGACATTGATTACTGTTAACGAATATTATAAAATATCAACTTCCCAGAAAAACAACATCTGGTATTATTAAGTTTAATTTAATTTTTTGATCCTATAATAACCAAACATACCCAAAGCCCCGACCACAAGATGCTTTAAGCTATCCCTAAAAAGCATCGGCCTCCGGGATAAAAAATAAAAGCTTCCGCACCATTGCGGAAGTTTTTTTTAACAGAAGTCTTATTCTTAAAAAATAAAGTCAAAAAAAGTATTTGCATCGGGCCTGGTAAGATTACGATTGGGGGAGTAATTTAAATACAGCATTAAATCAGTAAACCTTCGCCTGTAAAAACACATGACTCAATATCTTTGCTCAGGAAGTTGACGGAAGCGAGAAACATTAATCATCTATCCAAATCCAGAAACGCCGATCAGTATCCTGGAAGACTAAAAGCTGTAATCAATCAACTTCAACAAAGTCGAATATCCAAAGAAAAATGACCCATGAAAACGACCTAAAACCATTCATCCAAGGGGGAAACTATTAAACCCCGCGAATCAAGTTACTTCCCAAAAAAAACTCCTGCAGCGATGCGTTAGTTTTTTCTAAAAGCCAATTGAAGTTGCCCAAATATCTTTCGTGTTCGTCAATTCGTATATCTACTATTGCAACAGTAATTTTAATACAAAAATAATCGGGCAAACCTGCGCTTGCAGGCCTTTAAAGTGGGATGTACTTTTGTTATAGAAGTTGATTGATGTTCAACAAACATTAATCAAAAATCCAAATCCGTTGAAAAGTACCATATCCACATCCACGAAAACCAATAATCCGATATCAATCAACTTCTTTTTTTATTACTACCCGCTTTAAAATATAACCTATGAAAACTGCCTGAAAAGGCAAACTTAATCCTGAAAAGCCACTTGAACCCCCTGGATTAAATTATTAAGCTCCTGCAGATTGCAGGAGTTTTTTTTATATATACATATTGAAAGCAAGGCAACCCTGAAACGTCCTTGGTAGTTAAAATTGCGGAACTTTAGTGCTTAATTATCCCGAATGCAAAAAGAAAAAATCACTTTATCACATCTTAATGGTGTAGTGGAAGGCATATATATAGCCATTGAACCAGATGCACCTTTAGTCATTATTATCAATGGTCATAATGGCTTTTATAATTACGGAATGTTCCCTCATATCCAGGAAAGTTTAGCTGCAGTTGGCATTGCAAGTTATAGTTTCAACTTTAGCCATGGCGGCGTTAAGGGAGATGCTGATTATTTTGAAGATCTTGATAAGTATGAAAAAAATTGTATGCGCCTTGAAGTTGAAGATACTTTTTGCGTATTGAATAATCTCAGCTCAGAAAAGTTTCAAAAGCATGGCAAGGTATTCTTAATGGCCCATAGTCTTGGCGGTGTACCTGCAATTTTTGCTGCTTCAAAAGCCCAGGAAGAAAATATAAACATTGCCGGTATTGTTTTAATAAGTACTGTAATGCAATTAAACTTTTGGCCGGCCGACATGATGGAAGAGTGGAAACAAAACAAAGTGTATTATAAAAAAAATAACCGCACCAAACAAATGCTTCCGCAAGGTGAAGAATTTTTAAACGAAGTTTTGCAAAGTGATGCTGAATGGAATGTACAACAAGAATTAAAAAAGCTTGCGCAACCAATATTAATAATCCATGGAGAGAATGACGAAGCAGTTCCTGTTGAGCACGGCTACCAAAAATACGAATGGATAAAAGACGGCAATAACCAGGCTTCTTTAAAAGTAATACCAGACGCTACTCATACCTTCAATACAAAACATCCTTTTGAAGAAACAAATCCCCGGCTGGAAGCAATGATACATGAGATTGTTGAATTTGTAAATTCGATCTAATGTTATGCTGCATTAATTTTTCTTTTTGAATTTCACAAAAATGCAACAATTAACCAGCAGCCCTTGTTATCCACAACTATTAGCTTTGATTTTTATCTGTATTTATGAAACTTAATTCTACTCTATTAAAATACTTTACTTGCCGTTTTACGTTCTGCATTGTTCTTATACTTTGCATCTCTTCAATATGCCAGGCACAGCAAACAAACGTAACTGTAAAAATCATTAATAAACAATCTCATCCAGTGCCGTTCAGCACCATAAAGGTTTTGCCAGTAAATGATTCGGCCCATTCGTTTCAACAGGTAACTGATAGTGCCGGCAAAGCTACCTTCGACCTGAAGCACGATGAGCGCTATAATGTAATAATCACATCAGTTAATTATGCTGTCTTTGAAAAAGGAATCACCATTAAAAATGAGAATCCCTCTTTCACTTTTATGCTGGAGAATGCCGCTACTACCCTGAATACTGTTATCATAAAATCTAATAAACCACTGATGAGACAGGAAGATGATAAAACGATAGTAGATCCTGAAAACCTCGTCGCCAGTTCAACTAGCGGCTATGAAGTTATAGAAAAAACACCCGGACTTTTTGTTGACCAGGATGGAAATATTTATTTAAACAGTACTACACCTGCTTCAATTTATATAAATGGTCGTGAACAAAAAATGAGCACTGCGGATGTAGCATCCCTATTAAAAAGCCTTCCACCGAATGCAATTGCAAGCATAGAAATATTAAGAACGCCTTCGGCAAAATATGATGCTTCCGGTAGCGGTGGTATTGTAAATGTAGTATTGAAGAAAGGGGTAAAAATTGGGTTAACAGGAAGTGCAAACGCAGGACTAAGCCAGGGGAAATACGGCACTCAGTATGCCGGCTTTAATCTTAGTAACAATAACGGCAACTTATCAAGTTATATAAATCTGCAAATCACTTATAAAAATACTTACGATGAAATTAAAACAGACCGCACCTTTGCTCCAGACTCTCTATTAAGCCAGGATGCTTTTACAGTATACCCTGGGAATACATACTACCTGGGTTATGGTATTAACCGCCAGCTTAATAAAAAATGGGAACTAAGTTATGACGGGAGAATGAGCCTTAGTGATGCCCACAACCAATCGGAGAATACCAGCCGGATAAGTAAGATAAGCAGCGATGAAACCTTTGCAGATAATATTGCTTTAGTAACCAATAAAAATAATTCATTCTTTTTGTCGCAGGGTGTTTCATCGAAGCTTAAAATTGATAGCCTCGGCTCAGAATGGACTAATGATATTTCTTATAATTATTCTCCTAATAATACTGATCAAAATTTTACAACAAATTTTTTATTACCGGTCATTTCATCGGCTACCGGTGATGGGTTTTTAAAAACCAATCTCAATTTTCTTTCCGCAGAAACCAATCTGGTCTTGAAATTTCCAGCAAATTTTTTACTTGAAACCGGCTTAAAAACTACCATAACCGGTTTTAAAAACAGTACCTCTTACTTCCATATCATAAATGGCGTGAGAACCAAAGATGATGTAAGAACAAGCTCATATGATTTTAAAGAAAATATAGGTGCGGCTTATTTACAGGCTTCGAAAACACTATTTGGAATTACTTTAAAAGCAGGTACCCGTGTTGAAAATACTTCCATGAAAGGCAGGCAACATATACCAACCGATACAACGTTTAATATCAACAGGACTGATTTTTTTCCGTACATATACCTAAGCCGGCCTCTCATGAAAATTATGGGGTATAGCCTTCGTGCATACCTGGTTTATCGAAAGACAATAAGCCGGCCGGGTTATCAACTATTGAATCCTTCGCAGCGGTATATTGATCCCTACCTTTTTGAAACCGGCAATCCTAAATTGCGCCCACAGTTTACACGAAACTATGAGGCGAATGTTTCAGTAGATGAAAGACCGATTTTTGCATTGGGTGTTAATGACACCAAAGATATTTTTACTAATGTTGTTTACCAGGCGGATACCAGTAAAAGAACTGCATATCGCACATATGATAATCTTGGAAACAATAAGGAAACCTATTTTAGAATTTTAGGTGCGATTCCGCCGGGAGGTAAATATTTTATTGTTGCCGGCGCACAATACAATCACAACTTTTACCAGGGATTCTATGATGGCCTTCCCCTTTCCTATAAGAAAGGAAGCCTTTCATTTTTTTCTTATCAAACCTTTAAGCTCTCGCCTACGTCTCAAATAACTTTGAATGGCTTTGCCCGCTTCAATGGGCAGCAACAATTTTATGAGCTCACCCCTTTTGGCGCATTGAACCTTAGCATTAATAAACAGTTGCTGCAAAAGAAACTCACCGTCACAATTAGCGGCAATGACCTGTTCTATACTAACAATAATAATTTTACACTTTTACAAGGCAGTATATCCGCAAGCGGTTATAGAAAGTCTGACACGAGGCGCCTCGGCGTAAATGTTCGTTATAATTTTGGAATAAGAAAAAAAGAAGAGAAAGCCTTTATCAACAACCTGGATGCATCTGATAGAACAGGCCAGTGAATAGCCTTATTATCTGTCAGGCAAAAAAAGAACCCGGCTTAAGCCGGGTTCAAAACTAACTATCTAATATTTTCACTATGCATTTACTGCTTTATTGGCATCCCTGTATTTCTTAATAAGGTCATGCGATGTTTTCAAAGATGATTGTTGCCCGGTAATTAATTGTCTTGTGTCAGCATCAATCTCTGCATCCGATGCAAGTGCTTCCCTGTATGCCTTTTGAGCAGCATCTTCGCCGAACTCGCAAGAGTTAAGTATTGCCTGCCTGTCCTTACCGGTAAAAGTTGCTTTCACATCCATCCAAGCCCGATGTATTTTGCCACTGACGTTTGTACCTTTTGCAGGATCTCCGCCCAGTCTTTCAACTTCTTGTGTAAGTTCTGCAGCATACTTCCTGCTATCATTAGCCATTTTATTAAAAATTGGCTGAAGATCTACGTCAAAAGATTTTACATCATCTGCTGCTGTTTCAAATCCTTGAACCCTGTCATTATTTATCATGATAAGGTCGTTAAGTACGTCTGTTAATTTATCATTTGTGCTCATAACTATTTTATTTGTTTGGACTATAAAAGACTAAAATGATGCCAGCCCGTAAGCAATTCAAATACCTACCTTTATAAAATCATCGCAGAATAAGGGGGGAAAAAATTCCACTCAAGAGCGTAGTCACGGGGAGATTTTCACCCTTCAGAAGTAAAAATATTATGCTAAGTATTTTAAAAATACAATCTCATGATAGAAGTAATTAAAGGCATGCCAGCATACGTTGCCGGCTTTCGTGCCACCGGAAAAGTGAAGAGGGAAGATTACCAACAAATTATTTATCCTTTGGTTGACAGTATTGCAAAATCGTTCGGTAAAATTAATTATCTCCTCGTAATAGAAACACCTTTATCAAATTATTCTGCAGGTGCCTGGATCGATGATGCCATATTAGGAATTAAATATTTCAGTAAATGGAATAAGCTGGCAATCGTTTCTCACAATGATGGAATAAAAAAATTCACTGATGTTTTTGGCAAGTTAATTCCCGGTGAAACAAGGGGTTTCAAAATGGAAGATTTGCCTGTTGCCAAAGAATGGATTTCGAAACAGAAAAATTAAGCAAGCATCTAATAAGAAATTAATTTAGATTTTATGACAGAGTCTTTTTGCTGCATTGTAAGTGAATAGTTGAAATCATACAAAGAAGATTCCCAATCCCCATAAGTGATATTCGGTAAAATAATAAACCGGTTTCCAAATGCAGCAGACGATGCATTTACATTTTTCATTCGCTCATTTGAATTTTTAGCATCAAAGAGAAAACTAAAATCCGAAAGGTTGTCGCCAAGCAACATGACGACTTCATGTGTGGCTTCAATATTTTTTCTCCTCCCTTCTTTTGAGGAAACGTTGTCTCTCAAAAATAGGTGTGCATTATCAGCATTAGGAAAATTAAATTTTTGAAGGTTCTTAAGCGTACCTTCTCTTTCACTTTCGTTGCGGTTAGTAATGTAAAAAATTTCAATACCTTTTGAATTTGCATAGGTTAAAAAAGAAAATGCACCAGGTATCGTGTCAGCATTTGCCATTGTTGTCCATTGAGTCCATGTCGCTTGCTCGTAGTCTTTGTTCTCAAGAGCCTGGTGTGCCTGATATGGGCTGTTGTTTAAAACTGTTTCGTCAATATCAGTAATTATTGCCTTAGGCTTTGTGGTATTTTCTTTTACAAGTTCATCAACTCTTGCGTGCGCTACATTATATGCCTGTAGACATAATGCCCTATACTCTGCCGCACGCTGATGATAAGCAGTAGCAAGAATTTTTCCATTGGAAATAATACCCTGGTCTGATCTTTCTGAGGTACTTATTTTTGGAACTACACTACATGAAGATATAAAAAGTGTAAAAAATAAAGCAAGCCTTTTCATAAGGAGAATTTTTTAAGGAAATGATTTATGCAAAATAAGACGTTTATAATCTGAGTCAAAAATCTATTATAAAGTTCGGCGATCGTTTTGCTTGTTTAGTTCTTAATTTTATAAAAGATTAGACTCAACTTAAATATAAAATGGACTTTGTAGATTATTATAAGACACTTGGAATTTCTAAAGCTGCAACAGGAGCTGACATAAAAAAAGCCTATCGGAAACTTGCCAGGAAATACCACCCGGATGTAAATCCAAACGATAAAGAATCTCACAAAAAATTTCAGCAGATAAACGAAGCCAACGAAGTTTTAAGTGATCCTGAGAAAAGGAAAAAATATGATCAGCATGGCAAGGATTGGAAGCAGGCAGATCAGTATGAAAAAGCCCGGCAACAACAAGGGGCAGGCGGCTACGCTGGTGGATTTGGCGGACAGGATTTTGGACAATACACTTACTCCTCCGGTGATGATTCTTCGTTTTCTGATTTTTTCGAATCACTTTTCGGGGGTGCGAAAAAATCAAGGCAGCAAGCAAAGTACCGTGGGCAGGATTATAACGCCGAACTACGTTTATCTTTGACAAATGCCTATGTTACGCATAAGCAAACGTTAACTATCAATGGTAAAAATGTAAGAATAACAATTCCTGCGGGAGTTGAAAACGGGCAGGTAATTCGTCTCAAAGATTATGGAAGCCCCGGAGTGAACGGCGGCCCTAATGGTGACCTTTATATAACATTTAGTGTGAACAACGATACCAATTTTAAACGGGAAGGAAATAATCTTTATAAAGATGAAGACCTTGACTTATATACCGCTTTATTAGGCGGTGAAAAAACTATTGAAACACTGAATGGTAAAATAAAATTGAAAGTAAACTCTGAAACTCAAAATGGAACCAGGGTAAGACTTAAAGGGAAAGGCTATCCTGTTTATAAAAAGGAAGGCGAGTTCGGTGATTTGTATCTTACATGGAATATTAAGTTGCCTGTTAATTTAACTGACAGGCAAAAAGAATTATTTACAGAGCTATCGAAACTATAAATAACATCTTTTATGAAAACAGAAGATTTAATACCCGCCAAAGATTTTTGCCTGCATCATAATATTGAATATTCTTTCATAAGCACTTTACAAAATTCGGGGCTGATAAATGTGACATCGGTAAAGCGCTCAACATACATTCATATTGACGAGCTGCACAAGCTTGAAAAATTTGTAAGGTTGCATTACGATCTTGATATAAATGTGGAAGGAATAGAAACAATAAATCACTTGCTGGATAAAATTGAAGATATGCAGTCGGAAATCGTCCGGCTCAGGAATAGCCTTTAAGGCTTGATAATTTTCACAAAAGGCCATTCCCCATTAACCTTCGCTTTTACAAAATATACTGCAAGTCCAACAACTGTCACCCCAATTCCTCCAATCATAAGTTTGCTTCCTGTGGAAATAAGAATGAATAACCAAATAGCAATAGCAAGGACTACAGGTACAGGGAAAAGCGGCATTTTATAAGGAAATGTAACTCCATTTTTTTTCCTCCGTAATAATAATAAGCCAATTGCCTGCCCGATAAACTGGATCATTATCCGCATAGCAAGAATGGCACTTATCACATCGCTCAACTTAAAAAGCATGCTAAAAACAAAAGCAATGCCTCCAAGAAAGAGCAGGGATATATGAGGAAAATTTTTAGTAGGATGTAGCCTTGCGAAAATTTTAAAAAATTCTCCATCGGCTGCAGCAGCATAGGGAATACGACTATAGCCAAGCGTTGCAGAAAACACCGAGGCAAAAGCAACCCATAAAATTAAACAGGTTACAATTTTTGCGGCATTATCACCCGCAAGCTGTTGCATGAATTCACTTACTACAAATTCACTGTCTTTGGCCTGCCACCATGGTATCACACTTACCACGCTTATGTTCATCAACATGTATAAAGTAGCTATGCCTGCAATCGAAATAAACATGCTTCGCGGAATGTTCCGGGATGGGTTTTTTATTTCGCTGCCGAGGTGGCAAATATTATAATAACCCAAATAGCTATAAACTGATTTCACGCTGGCAAAACCTATTGCCGTTACAAATGCATAATCAACTTTAATTCCTGCATTGATATTTTTAATTGGCGCTAAAAAATTGCCATGGGCTATTCCTCCGCCAATTATCCAAAACAGAGTGATGATAACACCACTCCATAAAAACACGCTTATTTTACCAATCGCATCAATTTTACGATATAACAAAAGCACTATAAGAACCACCACACTTCCACTCACTAATTTTTCCTGCAGGCCGTTAAGATGAACGAGGTAAGAAAAATATTTTGAAAATCCTATGGCGGCAGATGCAATCACCAAAGGCGCCTGTATCATTGTTTGCCACACAAACAGAAAGCTCATCATTTTACCAGCGCTGTTCCTTCCATAAGCTTCCTTTAAAAAATTATACGATCCTCCGGCTCTTGGAAATGCAGCTCCCAGTTCACTCCAAACCATTGCATCTGTTATTGAGAGAAAAGCACCTGCTATCCAGGCATAAAGAAAGTAAGGACCGTTCATCATTCCAATTACCATTGGCATTGTAATGAACGGGCCAATACCCACCATATCGGTCATATTTATGGCTGTAGCTTGTGCGAGGCTTAACCTTCTTTCTAAAACAAGTTCAGGCATTTAAATAATGAAGTGATTATTGGAAAAGATGATGAATGCATTTAGGTATAAAAATACTAAAGCATGATAAATGAATGATTAATCATTCACTATCATGCTTAAAAATATTTTCAAAGCTTGCTAAAAAAAATTATTCTCATCGGCGCTCGGTCCGTAACTGCCAGGTATCGGAATGTTGAGTAGCCTTAAATAAACTCCTAATTGCGCACGATGGTGTATCTGCTGGCTTAAGGACATTCTTATAACCTCAAGCTTTGGATCGGCACTCAGGATTTTTTCTCCATGCCTTAGCGTCCATATTTTATCTAACACAGCTTCATTTTCAGGAACTAGTGTAGACAAGCCTTCGTTATAGCGTTTTTCAAAATAAGCCATCAGCTCGGCGTTACTGCCTGTTGCGGGTTGCTCATAAGGTTTGGCAAAGTCAAGTTCATCTGATGTAAAAACCATGTGTATCCACCCTGGTAAATCTGACAAGTGTCCAGCAAGGCTTTTCATGGACATGCTTTTTTCATGCGGCTTATAATCAAGCTTATCATCAGGAACAAGCGCAAGCATTTTACGCGTAGTTGCACCTTCTTCGATAAATTGTTTCTTAAAAAATTCAATGAATGTCATAATGTTTAATTTAATTTTTATAAAGGAACGACATGCTATTGACAACCCTATGTCAGCAGCATCTGGCTTTCTTCAATTTTTTTTAAAATATTTTCAGCAATCGCAGCTACCATATCATTTAGTTCTAAAGGCTCCACGATTGTAGCCTTATCACCAAACAGCATAAACCACCTGGAGAATCCCATTAAAGACACGCATAAAAATGTCATGCGCATACACCCGTCGACAACTTCCTCTTTTACAAACCCGTTGTAATATTTCTGTTCGCCAAAATATTTCACGGCATCTATGTCAACGTCAATGACAATTTTTTGCAGTTGCCTCTTTTCTGCAACCTGGTTAATAAAGCTCTGCAATGGAGGATGGGCCTGTACCATGCTTTCATCCGTAACCTGTAACTTATTGATTTTATCAGTTCTGAAATTCCTGTAATCATTTCTTAACCGGCAAAACGCGATCAAATACCAATGACTGCCCTGGTAAAAAATACCAACAGGTTCAGCCATTCGTTGGAGCGATTCATTTTTTTCAATAGATGTATAGTTCATCTCTATTATTTTCGAAGTGGCGATAGCTCTTAATATTTTAGGAAGATGCAACTCAGATGGCTTTTCGTGCACAAAAGCCGGATGTGCTACCACAGCTACATGTTCATTAATTTCTTCGATATGATTTTTTTCTGCGAGCCTTAGTACAGCCTTTATTTTATCCAAAGCCGAAATGTAGTGATTGGAAGAATTTTCATCACTCATCGATTGCATCAGCTTTGAAGCAGTTAACATGGCAGATACCTCATCAGGATTGAACATTACCGGTGGTAACTTATAACCTTCCATTAGCCGGTAACCAATGCCGGCTTCGCCTATGATGGGTACGCCTGCTTCTTCCAGAGCGTGCACATCACGATAGACAGTGCGCAGGCTTATGGAAAATTTATCAGCTATATTCTGCGCCTTTACCAATGGCCGGGATTGAAGCTGTATCATGATTGCTGCTAAACGGTCAATGCGATTCATATCATTTACTAAGATTCGTCTTATGAAGCCTTTTCTTTTTCAATCTATATAAATTTTTCATTATTGCCCATTCGTATCATTTCCGGATAGCCAAGCTTTAACGATAATGCATTCACTGCACGGGCTATTCTTCGGGCTTTTGTTTCATCCGTTTTAGCATTGTCAATCCATTTACTGAAATAATTTCTGTGGCTGCCTGCCAAAGAAATGAAATGTTCCAAAGCCGAAGGTTCATCGTTGAGGCATTGCATGAATTCAGTGTTCAATTGCACAGGCCTTTTATCTTCTTCAAGGTTTACTAAAACATCGGCGCCTTTTCTTTTGCCCAAAATTTTCCTTATGTCAGCTTTCAGGGGAATAATAAAACTCCCTCCACCCATAGGCAACAAACTTGCCCGTTCTATTTTATGTTTGTCAAGAAACCCTTTTACCCGAAAAGATTTTTTGCAACCCTGCTTTAGTTTATCGGCTATTTCAGCAGGCACTTCAATATAATGCCAGCTGGATTTTTCACCTTGCTCTCCAAACTTTTTTATAGTTGTATTATATTGAACCATATACTGTATCTAAAAAATAAGTAAGTAAGTGAGATGATTTATTCTAAAAATATTTATTTAATCATAAATAACTTTACTCAAAACTTACAAAAGTTAAAACGACTTAAATGACGAAATTATCAGTAAATATTAATAAAATAGCCACGCTCCGTAATTCAAGAGGTGGTAATACCCCCAATTTGGTAAAGGCCGCAGTGGATATTCAGAACTGTGGTGCTGATGGCATTACAGTTCATCCAAGGCCCGATGAAAGACATATCCGCTACGTGGATGTGTTTGCATTAAAACAAGTGATAACAACTGAATTCAATATTGAAGGCAATCCAAAAGAAAAGAAATTTGTTGACCTGGTACTTGCCAACAAACCTGATCAGGTAACGCTTGTACCTGACGCAGAAGGGCAAATAACTTCCGATCATGGATGGGACACCATAAAAAATAAAGACTACCTGACTGAAATAATTTCTGAGTTTAAAAACGCAGGAATTAGGGTTTCCATATTTGTAGACCCTGATGTAGAAATGATTGAGGGTGCAAAAAATACCGGTACCGATAGAATAGAATTATACACTGAAAGTTATGCGAAGCAATTTGCAAATAGCCATCAACAGGTTGCCATCGATCCATATATCGGGGCAGCTAAAAAAGCAAATGAACTGGGACTTGGAGTCAATGCAGGTCACGACCTGGATCTTCAAAACCTTAAATATTTTTGTGAAAACATTCCCGGCCTTCTTGAAGTTTCCATTGGCCATGCATTAATCACGGACGCTTTATATTTTGGTCTGGAAAATGCAGTGCAGTTGTATAGGAGGCAGTTGATAATGTAAATACTTAATGTATGATTTATGATATGGACAAAAATGGATACTATCTGCATTTTAAAACAGTTCCCTGAAATTTATGAAAGGCACAAGAAAAACAAGACTGTTGTTCTTATAACGACGGTTTATTTGGCTGGTATAATAACAATATTCCTGTATTCAATCGGCCCATGATCACCTTGCAGATATATGGGTCCCGGCTCATTTTCATTACTATCAAGTGCTCCACCTGTGATGCCGGGTATCTCCTGGTTACAAATTGTCGTTTTTCCATTAGTAACTATAGTAACCATTCTGCCTACAAGAGTGATATCATAAGTTTGCCATTCTCCTGCTGATTTCGCACCCATTTCCGAAGGAGTTACAAATCCATATACACCACCTAACAGAACGTTCGAAGGTTCTTCTCCTTTGCTATCCATTACCTGTACCTCATATCTGCCGCGCAGGTACACCCCACTGTTACTTTCTGCAGGATACCTGAATTCAATATGTAATTTAAAATCAGTAAAAGTCTTGTCTGTAACAATGTTAGCCCCGGACTTAGGGCTTTTCAAAATACCATTCTCTGCAACCCATTGATTGGTGCCCATGGCATGCCATCCATCCAGGTTTGTACCATTGAAAAGCTTTATTGGTTTTCCCCAAACAGGTTCTGTATTGCGATGCATCGCAGGTGCACGGCTTCCGGTCCAGTTGTAAATCTTTCCATTACTGAAGGTCATTGTTCCAGTTAGATTTTCTCCATTAAGTGTTCCCTCCACTACGAGATCGTTGCTCTCGGGCTCCCACTGCGGGGGTATAGAAAAACTAATTTTGCCCTCATTAAAATTAACCTTTGAAATCGGGCGTGCACTTCCACTGGTTCCTACAAACTGCCCAACCAGCGTATGCAATCCGGAGTGCTTTACTTCAAGCCATGATGGAGATTTTTTTCCATCTATATCAATAGTGATATCCCATCGTCCCTCAATGGGAGATGCAGCAACTTTTGTAATTAAACCAGGATGTGCTTTCAGTGATTGAATAGAAAAAAATAAAAAAATAAAAGGTAGTAACAAGTAGTTGAAAATTTCTCTTATACTTATGCTTCGTAGTTGTTTCATTGAATGTTTTTGTTTCAAATTACTTATAA
>JBDUEG010000004.1:0-28207 GCA_040002575.1 Ginsengibacter sp. | reverse complement strand
TATTAGATATCGTTACATCGGTTGTGTAATAGACCGTGAAGCTTGATCCATCTTTCAATTTAGCTATTGCTTTATGACAGTTAAAGCCTTCAATCAATTTTGTTTCCCCGGAGTTTTCAAAAGTGATCCCTTCATACTTCTTGTTATTTTTATCCCAATCCTGAGGAGTTAGTGTGATCATGAGCTTTTGGCCACTATAGTCTTTTAAGATTACGCCGCTACCTGTCGTGGTATTATGAATAGTTGCTTCACTGCCAAGCCCGCTTACCATTTCCGAACGGCTCATATTTCCTTTTAAATACACAGTTGTGGTAGCGCCATCAAGCATGTCAGCCATCTTGGGTTCGGCACTTCCTGTTTCTACTGATATGTTATATACAAGACTGCCTTCACTCAAAACCTTTTGGGCTTGTGTAAAAAAAACAAGCAAAGAACAAACGATCAGAAATAATAATCTATAAACCTTCATTTTTATTTTTTATAACTTAATGCTTAAGTTCTTTAGGAAAGACTCCATCGCCTTCATAATAGTTGCAGATCACTTATTCCTATTATTAGTCTTGGCCTTTTGCTGCATGCTTTGCAGTTTCTTGTTGCTTTCCTGCATTGCGGTAATCCGCTCTTGCCATTTGCTTTTACTCGCCGGCTTCTTTTTATTAGCTTCTAATTGTGCAAGTATTTTTTGATGATCTATGATATATTTTTGAATTACAAACTGTATAATTAAAGTTATTGCATTAGAAACAGTATAATACCAGGTAAGCGAAGATGGCAGCTTATTAAAAACTCCTAATAAAATTACTGGAAATATAAACGGCATATATTTCATAACAGGATTGCTGTTATCCTGCATATTGCTCATGCCATAAAGAGAAATAAGAAGACTTGTAATTACCGCAAGAATGGTAAAGAGGCTTATATGGTTTCCATAAAATGGAATGTTGAATGGCATGTTATAAATCGAATCATATGATGAAAGGTCGGTCGCCCATAAAAAGCTTTTGCCTCTCAAGGTAATACTTGAATTAAAAAAATTGTATAGCGCAAAGAAAATGGGAATTTGAAGTAATGCCGGAATACATCCACCCAATGGATTTACACCAGCACTTTTAAAAAGTTTCATTTGCTCCATTCCGAATGACTGCTTATCATCTCCATATTTTACTTTTAAAGCATCAATTTCTGGTTTCAGAAGTTTCATTTTTGCCCCGCTTAAATAGCTTTGATATGTTAACGGTGATATAAGTAACCTAATAATAATTGTAAGAAGCGCTATCACAAGGCCAAAACTTGCAATCTTACTGGTCAAAAAATTAAAAACCGGCATTACAAACCCCCTGTTAAGGTATTTTACAAAAGCAAAAATGCCAGACCCCAACGGAACCATGTTGTACATCTGGTTGTTGTAAGATTTCAATATTTTATAGTCGCTTGGCCCATAAAATAACTGTAAAGAAACATCGCCAGATTGTCCTTCTGGAACTTTTAGCTGTAGATCAGCAGTCGCTTTTGCGATAATTTTAAGCGAAGTATCCGATGGCGTTTCCCATTTTACTTCAGCATGTTCAAATTTATTTTTTGCCACAATTGCTGTTGCAAAAAATTGCTGTTTTACAGCTATCCAATCGACCGGCTTTTGAAACTTCTTATCATCACTTTTGCCTGAAGCTAAATGCTCAAAATCATAGTCTCCATTTTCAACATAAGCTATATGAGACTGTTGGGTTTCCCATTCAATATCTTTTTCCTGTTTGTCTGCTTTGGCCTGCCAAGTGAGGTTTAATTTATTTTCAGTAAATAGTTTATTAATTCCCTGGAACTTTATATTTAGATCTATCAAATAATTATCTGGTGATAAAATATATTGATGTTCTATCTTCTCTCCATTTTTTGTTTGCAGAAAGTAGCTGATTTGAAAGCTCCCATTTTTAGTGGTCTGTAATGGAGATGGAGTAAATAATAGATCAGATGTCTGAGCAGTTTTATTTTCTCCTGTATTTATTGCATAAGAAATATTATTAAAACGAGCATCTTGAAGTATAAGGGGTCGTTTATCAAAAGTTTTAAAGTCTTTTAATTCTATAGTTTTCGGCTGGCCTCCTTTGCTGCTAAAGGTGATTTTAAGAACTTTATTTTCCACAGTGGTGAATTCCTCCTTAGCAGAAGAATCCTGTAGAATGCCGGAAGATATATATTGATGAGATACAGAATCTGCATTTGCAGCGATTCCAATTGACGAATCTATTTTTGGTTTTAATTTATTAACTGAATCCTGCTGATGCTGACTTTCCTTTTCTAAAGCCAGTTGCCCCTGTTTTGAATAGTAAAAATATCCGATAAATAAAAGTGCTAACAATACAAATCCAATAACTGTATTCCTATCCATTCCCATGTTAAAAAATTAGTTGGCAAATGTACACAAACTTGTGTAGTTACTTTATCCGGTTACTATATGAATGAAAATGCCCCCAATGAGGAGGCATTTATAAAAAGATTAAAGTTTTTTATTTTTTTGCAGCAGCACCATCTGTCTTTGCAGGAGCTGCCGTTTTTCCAGGAGATGAGGCTGCCTTTGCATCTGCTGCCGGCACCGCTTTTGCTACTGTTGCTTCTTCTTGTTTAAGCTGTCGGGTCATAGTTACAGATGCAATGGGTATACGAGGCGAATTCAATATCTCCATGTTAGCTGCTTTTACATCCTGCACACGAACATTTTCATTAAGCTTAAGATCGGTAAGATCCATTTCAATATGCTCTACCAAAAATTCAGGAACTGTTTTAACTTTAAGGGCTTTCATTTTAACCGCTAATTTTCCACCTTCCTTTACTCCCGCCGGCACACCGGTGAACTTGATTGGAATTGATACAGTTATTTTTTTGTCACCAACCAATTCCAAAAAGTCAACGTGATCCAGACGGTCACTTACTTTATTAAACTGAATATCTTTCAATACACACCTGTACGGATTGCCATCAACATTTACTTCGGCAAGCATAAATTCCGAGGTGTAAACGATATTTTTAAAAGCAGATGCCGGAGCAGAAAAATTAATTTCTTTTGCACCTCCGTAAATTACACCTGGCACTTTGTCCTCAGAGCGAAGTTGGCGGGTGGCTGATTTACCAAATTCGGTCCTGATTTGTCCTTCGATTGTAATTGTTTTCATTATAATTTTTTGAGGCGCGAAGGTAGGAAATCTATCTTATATTAAATGCAGCAACAACATCCATTATAATGAATACCTGTTGCTACGATATTCCGGGAGTGTTTTTCTTTAAAATTTTGCTTCTCAGAAAAAGGCTATTTATACTTTTATTTTCGTAAGCGTTTCTAATGGCTATTGCGAAAAGATCTGCCACTGATACAATTTTTAATTTTTCAAATTTTCCTTTAATAGGTATTGTATCACAAACTACCAATTCTTCCAGGGCACTATTCTGAATGTTTTCAAAGGCATTTCCACTCAAAACAGGATGGGTACAAAAAGCCCGTACACTTCTCGCACCTTTTTCTTTTAATAAGCCGGCACTCTTAGCAAGTGTACCACCCGTATCACAGATATCATCCATTAAAACAATATCCCTGTCTGTTACATCTCCTATTACAACCATACTTGAGATTTCATTTGCCCTCTTCCTGTGTTTATCGCAAATAACCATTTCAACTTCAAAATAACTCGCTATCTCACGTATACGATTAGCGCTACCGACATCAGGAGCGGCAAAAGTTAGATTGGCTAAATTTAGATCTTCGATACAAGGGATGAAGATTGCCGAGGAATCAAGGTGATCAACAGGTATATCAAAGTAGCCCTGAATCTGAGGTGCATGAAGATCCATAGTTATTACCCTGTCTGCACCTGCGGCCGTAAGCATATTTGCAACTAACTTAGACCCAATAGCGACTCTTGGCTTGTCCTTCCTATCCTGCCGTGCGTAGCCGTAATAGGGTATTACAGCAATAACCTTATAAGCAGAAGCACGCTTTGCTGCGTCAATCATTAATAAAAGTTCCATAAGATTATCTGTAGGCGCAAAAGTACTTTGCACCAGGAAAACGAATTGCCCTCTTATACTTTCATTATAATCAACCCCAATTTCACCATCACTAAATTTTTGAATATTTATTTTTCCAAGAGGCTCACCAAATCTTAAAGCAATTTGTCTTGCAAGGTATTGTGAGCCTGTTCCGGAAAATATTTTTACATTGGGATGCATCTGTGATTAGTTGGTGATAGCAAATATTTGGAGTGACGAATTTATAATTAATATTGCTTTTATTATTTGAAAAATATGGAAAGTTCTAACAAGTCTTCCACCTCCATAAAAAACTGGGCGATTGACGATCGCCCAAGAGAGAAACTACTGACTAAAGGCAGGGAAAGCCTGAGTGATTCTGAGCTTCTCGCGATTTTAATTAATACAGGAAGCAGAACAAGAAGTGCTGTTGATCTTGCAAAAGACGTTTTAGCGCTTGGCAAAAACAACCTGGACAAACTTGGCAAACTTTCCCTATCCGACCTTATGACCATTAAAGGAATTGGAGCAGCGAAAGCAGTAACATTAACAGCGGCACTTGAATTGGGAAGAAGGCGGCAATCTATTGCACCGCTTAATAAAACATATGTGAGATCAAGTAACGAACTAGCGGATTATCTGAAAGCCACCCTCAAAGATTACAGTCATGAAGTTTTTGCTGTAGCATTTTTAAATAAATCGAATAAGATCAATCATTTTGAAATTTTAAGTAAAGGTGGAATGAGCAGCACAGTTGTTGATCCGAGAATACTTTTTAAGAAAGCACTTGAAGTAGAGGCAACATCGCTTGTACTATGCCATAATCACCCCTCCGGAAGCCTTAAGCCGAGCAGGGTAGATGAAGAACTGACAACGAAATTGAAGGAAGCGGGCAAGTATCTTGAAATAAGCGTGATAGATCATCTTATTGTAAGTGACGAAGGCTATTTTAGTTTTGCAGATGAAGGGCTGATCTAATACTTGCTGAGAAATTTAGATGAATTATGCCTGCGCTGTGGGGCCACCAAAATTCAAGGGTAATTCCACCGCTTCAATATCCTGGATAGTTCCATTCACCGATTCGAATTTTTTTACATTATCAATCATAGCTTTCATAAAGCGTTTGGCATGAGTAGGCGTGAGGATCATCCTTGCTTTCACTTTGCTTTTAGGAGTGCCTGGCATTACGTTTACAAAATCGATTACAAATTCAGCATGACTATGCGTTATTATTGCAAGATTAGCATAAACGCCTTCTGAGACCTCTTCAGAAATTTCTATGTTAAGTTGATTGGGAACAGCTGGCTGATCGGACATATTGATAATTTGATTTCAAAGATAAAAAAAGGGCTTCGTATTTGAAGCCCTCATAAATTTTAATAAAAATATTATCTCGGTCCTATGTAAGTAAGTGTATCATAAATATACTGATTAGGCCGCCCTGTCTGCGTCATAACATAGGCCGCATAGATTGTTTGAGTAACAGGATCATATCTGCTGTCGGTAATAGCTGAATTTAACATAAAAGCACGGTTCCTTGAATCAGGCACCGCGTCATTTACAACATTAGTTAATTGGTAAGTTGCAGGATCAAATATAAACTTGGGCTGTGTAGCACCAAAACCAGTAACGCCTGCCAAGTCGGTTGTAAAGGCTACCTGGATAAAAGAACCAAAGGCGTAAGTATCAAAAAGCTTTACACTATTTGAACCTGACGTGATCATAAAAATGGAAGACCCATCACTATTTGAAGGCCAATCATCAGTTAAGTCATCCGCAATTCCATAAGCGTCCCAGCCTACAGTTTTAATTCTAAGATTGTAGTTCCCATCGTATATATTTTTAACACCAACAACAGTAACAATATTTTTGTAGTTTTTACTAATAACAAAGGAGGGATCGGAAATGCTTCCTATAGAGAAGGCAAAGGCATAGTCCGGACCGGAAAGGCTGTTAGGCTTAGTGGTTATTTTTAAAAAGCCATCCCTCGATCCTTTAGGTATTGTTACAGTTAAATTATCAAATGTATAAGCTGAAGATGGGGGAACAATATAGCTGGTTCCATTATTAAGATTGTAATCATCTAATAATGCCTGATCAATCATAAGAGTAACTGTAAGATCATTATCAGCAGGCTTTGCAGAATTTAAATGCACGTTTACTAAGGTAAAAGTGGTGTCATTATCTGAAGCAATAAGACTAATTACTTTATATGGCGCACTAACTAATTCGGCCAATTTAGTATCCTCAAGCCCTTTAAGACCATAAACCTGGTCATCAATATTTTTATCTTTTAGGCAAGATGAAAAAAATAAAGCTATAATAGCCAGCAGCGCAATTGAATAATATTTTTTCATAATTATGATTTTCATGTATTCTTTAATTAATTGTCCCAGAAAATACCGGAAGTTTGAGGATTCGGATCGCCTTCAGCGGACACATTTGCATTGTTATAATTGAACTCATCCTGTGGATACTTAAGCCTTAGCGGGATTTTGTTTGTACCCCTGCTCGGAGAAAGAGACAATGGAACATTAGGCACTCCTAATCTTCTATAGTCAGCCCAGGCTTCAAAATTGTTTACTCCCACCATTGCCAGGTATTTTTGGGTAACAATTAAGTTGACTTTGTTGGTTGCCCCTGCCCAATCTACAATTGCCTCGCCTGAAGCAAGATAATCATCAGCTGTGGTGACATCGTTTGTTACTCCTAACCAAATAAATGATTCTTCCACTGCAGCATTATACAATGATAGCGAGGTAGCAGTGGTAATCCAACCCCTTTCGGCTGCCTCGGCTTGCAAAAATAGACTCTCTACAGAAGTAATTACCCACTGAGGCTGGGTAGGGCTCTTGGCAAGGCCTGGCCCGGCAACATCAGATGAATTAGCTGCCTTTGGATCAGTATTAGGAATAACTTCCCCGTAATTATATCCGTAATAATCTTTGCCATTCAATGGCGATGCAGCAGGACTAAAGAAGTACTGATACCTAACATCGCCCGTTGCAATAAATGTGTTTAATACATAATTATTTGCCCTGTTAAATTGGTCGGCAACATCCCCGGTATACGCCTGTTTATAAGAATCCCAAAAAGGATTTTGCTTTCCATTATCTATTGTATAACCTGGCTGGACGGAAGCAGTTTCACCGCTTTGCAGAAAACCACCCCCATTTGCAATAATTTTTGCTACTTCTGCTGAGCCAGCAAAACCAGACACCTGGGATTCCCGAAGGGCTAGCTTTAAATGTTGAGTGTTGGCGAACTTTACCCACATCGCGGCATCGCCGCCGAACATTATGTCAGCCTCTTCAAGCCCCGGATTTTTTGAAACGTCAGCATTTTTTATAAGGCTAACAGCCGTATCCAGCTGTTTAAATAAATCAGCATAAATGTCTTGTCCTTTATCATACGCTGGTAAGATATTTCCCGAAAGGTCAAATGCCTTGGAATAAGGGACATTATTATATTGATCAACCAAATACATAAATCCTATTGACTTCATTATTTTTGCAATACCTCTGTAAAAATCCTGCTCTCCTGCGGTGGCCTTCACTTCCATAATATTGTAATCGTTAAGTATATCATACCACCCGGACCACTCTGTGGCTTCAAAAGTAGTAGTGATATTGTAAGATTCTGGCTCTGTATTAGGGCCATATGTACCCGATCTGGCCCAATAACCCATCCATCCTGCCTCGTCACCGTAAGAAGTTGCCATCCTTGAAGCTGTGGCCGCCAATGCACGAGGTAAAATAAGATCCGGGCTAATGGATGACTCTGTAGGTGAGTTTGGATTTTGGTTGATATTTAAAAAATCTTTCTTGCATCCAGTGGCTGTTATTAGCAACACTGCTGAAAAACAATATATGAACTTTTTCATTTCAAATTTTTTCATTATAAATTAATTAAAATGTAACAGTAACATTAGCTCCTATAATTCGAGTTGGAGGGTTTATTTGAGATGTAGAGACACCGGCTGAATTCGTAGCAGTAAAATTAAAATCAGGATCAGTATATTCATTTGATTTAGGCAACCACAAGAAGAGATTTCTTGCGTTCAATGTGACTGACAAGCCTTTTATAACTTTTTGGTTACGAAGAATACTTTCGGGGAATCTATAACCAATAGAAACTTCACGAATTCTCCATGAGGCAGCACTTGTTATAAAATTAGACGCCACGTCTCTGTAAACCCCGGTATAAAAGTCATTTACATTCGATATGGTTACATCGGTATTATTTATATAATCTTTTTGCCCCGGAGTAGCTTCATAAACGGAGTTTGGAAATACAAACCGCTCCCTGTGATTACGGGCAGTAGCGGCAGAAACACCGGTCCAAGCCATAGCCTGGCCGATATCATTATATGAATAGTGTCCACCCTTATATTCACCAACAATTGCTACAGTTAAGCCTTTCCAGGTAACAGATGGATTTAGGCCAATACTCCACAAAGGCAAAGTGCGGCCAAATACCTTATTGTTAGGGTCCACAGTTGGATAACCTGTAACAGCATCCACTATAACTTTGCCGGTTAAAGAATCTCTTATATAATCTGTTGCTTTAAAAACAAAAGCAGGCTTTCCTACAACTGCATAATTAGCAGCAAAATTATCAAATCCACCTATAAATAGCTGGTCCAATCCTTTATAAACACTCGAAACTTTGCTGGTATTGTAAGTTGCGTTAGCCCTAAAATCTATACTTACCGCTCCAAGCTTAAATAGAGGTGTCAATTTTAAATCAAGTTCTACCCCTTCATTAACGAAGGCCGCTGCATTTACATAAGAATTAGTAAAGCCTGTAGCCGTGGATACATTGATGGGAATAATTTGATCCGAATTATTTTGTTGGAAGTAAGTTCCTTCAATATTGATCCTGTTTTTAAGAAACCCTAACTCCAGACCCACCTCTTTTCCTTCGACAACTTCAAACTGGATCTGAGGATCATACGCAGTATTAGATGCAGTATAACCAGGTAAAGACCCGTAAGGGAAGCCGCTGGCCTGCGCAAAAGTGGCTGCTAAAGAATAGGGACCGATATTGGCATTTGCTGTTTTGTTCCAGGAACCTCTCACTTTTAAAAATGAAACTACCTGGGAATTTTTAAGGCCTTCTATTGCATCACTTAGCACGAATGAAACACTCGCACCAGGGTAGAAAAAAGAATTGTTTCCAATTGCTAATAGAGAAGTCCAGTCATTTCTTCCTGTCACTTCGAGATTTGCCCAACCTTTATAATTAATACCTACGCTGCCATAGGCAGAAATTAGCCTATAGCGACTTTTGAAAGACGAGCCGCTTAATTCGCCGGTTCTGTTTCCAACATTGAATAGTTCCGGAACCACCAAATTACCTGCACCAACCGAAGTATTCCTGTTATCTACCTGGCGGTAATAGTTTCCCGCAATAACGTTTAATTTAAAGTCTCCAAAAGTTTTATTAACGTTCGCAAAAAATTCAGATGATAATCTGCTACCTCTTGAGAAATTTTCAGTTACTGCACCTGGAATACTCGTGAAGCCCCGGCCTACGCCAAAAGCTGTAGGAGTTTCGCCCTTTGAACTTCGCGTAGTAGATTGGGAAGTTACGATTGCTGCGGCTTTATAATTTAAGGTTAACCAGTTAGTGGCCTTTAAGTTTAAGTCCACATTACTTATTAAATCTTCATTTTTGCCTACTTGTCTCCAGTTATCGATAGCAAAATAGGGATTCAGACCATAGTCAGTAAAGTATCCATTATACTCCGCGAATTCATCATTTTTGAAATCTTTGTATTTTGTGGTTGGTACGTAAGATGGCGTGTTGAAGATGAGATTCAGCAATCCCCCATTTAACCCTACATTTTGGCTCCTTTGATAGTCACTCATAGCATTGTCATCAAACACGTTGTAGTTTTGCTGTACATAATTTACATTAAAACCTACTTTAAATTTACCATACTCCCTGCTGGTATTCATACGAATTCCTGTTCTGCGATTTTTATCGCTGGGAACGATACCCTTAATATTTACATCTTGAAAACTTATTAAAAAATCTTTCGTAGCATAAGAGACATCATTTTGATCTGTGATACCTGTATTAAAAAAATCTTTTCTTTCATTCGGTAGATCACTGTACACTAACATTTCCTGATCACCATTAGGCAACTGATGACCCACTGGTACTGTGGAACCATCATATGCAGGTCCCCATGACCAGTTCTCATACGGAGTGAACTCTCCATAACCACCGCTACCAAACTCATGTTGAAATTTTGGAAAAAAAGATATGTTGGAAAACTGGGTAGTGTGACTTAAAGTTATAGTCGGTATTCCCCCACGGCTTCCCTTTTTTGTTGTGACAACAATAACTCCATTAACGGCATCCGGTCCGTATATCGCGGCTGCTGACGAACCTTTAAGGACAGAAACATCTGCAATATCATTTGGATTTAAAGAAGGTAGATAGCTTATATTAAGAGGCACGCCATCCAGTAATAATAAAGGATTATTATCTCCGGTTAAAGAACGTATACCACGAAGGTTAATTTTTAAATTTTCGAAAACACCATTATTAATCGACGTAATGTTTAATCCTGAAACCTTGCCCTGTAAACCGTTTGCGATATTTACCGGTGCTGATTCGTTAACCTGTGCACTACTAATCCTGGCAGTTGCATAACCAAGATCTTTTTTCTGCTTTTGTATACCCAGCGCAGTGGTAATTACCACCGTAGTTAGCTCTGAGGTATTCCTTTTTAATGTAACTGAAACTGTATTACCCGTAGGAGTAGCTTTTACAGCACTAAACCCAGCAGCAGTAAAAATTAATTGATCGTTACTACTCGATTTTAAAATAAAATTTCCGTTCCCATCAGATATAGTTGCATTTTTAGAACCAGATTCCGTAATAGTTGCAAATGGAACAGGAGCTCCTTGCTCATCAGATACGGTCCCTGTAATGCTTCTTTTTTGTGAAATCCCACTCACCAGCAAAAGAAATATTGCTGACAAAGTCAATAGAAGTTTTCTCATGTGATTTAGTTTTATAGAAATTATTGTATATGGATCATCAACAATTAGTGAGAAATTATTTTGAGATCCTATAACTCGCAATAAGGACAAGATAACATAATCATTCGCTGCACAAAAGCCCCTCCGAATGTTATAGTTGATTCTAAATAATTGAAAAGTTTTATACAACAAAAGCCACTTCAATTATGAAGCGGCTTTTGTTAATGAATTAAATTAAAATTTATCCCAAAACAATTTGGTCGTAACTATATCACCACCAATTGCACTGGCGGCGGCATCATAATTAGCTTTATTAAGGTTTTGCTCGATAACAGGATAAGTCAATCTCACAGGAAAAGCTGAAAGAGCAGAGGCTGGTGCAACAAGCTGCGGAAAATCTAACCTGCGAATCTCAATCCATCCATCCCATCCACGGTTATACAAAGCAATCCATTTCTGAATGCCGATTTTTTGTTTATATGTACCTGCAGCCGTAGCATATGCTACAGTAGGCTGAACTAAATAAGCGGTTGCTTCAGTTGTAGTACCACCCCAATATTGAATTGATGCTTTAATAGCATTATCATAGTGCGTCATAGGGGTACCTCCTACGCTGTAACCCCTTGCAGCAGCCTCAGCTAAGTCAAATTCAACTTCATCATAGCTAAGAAGTAAAGCCGGGAAATCAGGAGCAATTATTTGATCAGACGGTTTTGAAAATGTAGTATAGTTACTGCTTTCTCCAGGATCGCCGCCAGAGTATCCACCCGCAAAGTCAGGTGTGAAAAAGTAAGCTAATCTTGGATCGTTTAATGTTGACATTGCATCAACTATCGTACTTGCTGCAACAAAGTCTTTTCGTCCACTTTGTACAAGGTCAACCCAAATCGGATTTGTATTAGGTGGCCCTGTAAGATAAGTGAAACTTGCATTGTCAGCATTCGAGGCGAATACGCCCGCTGTAACGGCTGATTCCACTACAGACTTTGCTTTCGCATCATCAAAATCCGCAATCGTAATGCCCATCTTTAGTTTAAAAGAGTTAGCAAATAGAATCCATTGATCAATGTCTCCTCCATATAAAATATCTGAAGAGCCATATCCATCTGCGGAATTATCTAAAGCGGCAATATCTGTATCAAGTCTGTCAAGCAGCGCATAATACACCTCTTTCTGATCATCATATTTAGGAACAGTAGTGACGTCAACATTTAATGCTTCGGAATAAGGCACATTTCCAAAAGTAGTGATAAGATAATAATAAGTATATACCTGCAAAATATCTGACATGGCTGTTTTATTTGCCAGCACAGCAGCAGGATCAGTAACATCCGCTAATATTTTACTACGTTCCAAATCCTGCAATACATCACGATATAGTGCATCCCAAACACTTTGCGGAATCGGGCGGGTTTTAATATCATAATTACTTTCATCCGTATAAGTTACTTCTTGCCAATACTGATCAACAAGCCGGAAAATATTCAGGTTGACATTGGATGAGGTGATAGTATTTACCAGGTTGTGTTGAGCATTGGTAAATAGTGAATTTGGCGGTACAGTTTGAGGTGCCTTCGGGTTAACGTTAAGGGACGTAAAATCTTTTTTACACGCCGTAAAAAGTAGCAGCGGTATGAATAATAATATTAATAATTTTTTCATGATTAGTTATTAAAATTTGAGTTTTAAATTAATTGCAAAAGTCCTGGTTGTTGGATAAGCACCAGCCTGATATCCCTGAAGGTTACCAGATGTTACTATTTCTTCAGGATCAGAATAAGGAATGTTTTTATTTATTATCCAAAGATTTCTACCAATCAAAGAAAGATCAATGCCATTAAAGATTTTAGTTTTGCTTATTAATGTTGTAGGAAAAGAGTAAGTTAAAACTGCCTCTCTTAATTTTACATAGCTGGCATCATAAATAAATCCGGCAGCCGGAGCATACCGATAACCATATGCTCCATAGTTTGATGCACTAACTCTATTCTGGTTAGGCTTACCATCAGCTGTTACACCCTCACGGATGATTCCACCCCCATCTGCAAGTGAATTTCTTAAAGGATTTCCAAGATCGTTGTTTCCGGCAGTTTCAGGATAAAGTCCTGTAGCAAGTCCATAATACAAATCCAGCGAAAAAAGATCTCCACCCTGTCTTACATCAACTAACCAGCTAAGGGTAACGTTTTTATATTTCAATGAATTATTAATGCCGCCGATCCAATCAGGATTTGGATCCCCGATAACTTCATTAGAAACAACAGAAAGTTGGTAACGTCCATTAGCCTGAACTAATCTTTCGCTTGGAGACCCTGCTGATTTGCCTGCCGGATTGCTTGGATCATAATACACATAGTTTTGACCACGTATAGTACCATAAGGTTGCCCAAGAGATGCATTAATGGTAACACCACCCTGGAATGAGCCTAAAACAATATTGTTTGTAGGCAATCCTGTACCAGGATCTGTATATAAATCCACTATTTTATTCCTGTTTCTTGTCCAGTTAGCGGTGACGGTCCACGTAAAATTTTGAGTTTTAACCGGGGTGTAATATGCTGATAACTCCCATCCTTTATTTTCAACAGTACCGGAATTTAAAAACTTGGAATTATAACCCGTTGCAGTAGAAACAGTAACAGCAAATATCTGGTCAAAAGTTTTCGCATCGTAGTAAGAAACATCAAAGCCAGCACGGCCGTTGAATAGACTTGCCTCTATGCCAAATTCTGAGCTCTTAGTACGCTCAGGCCTCAAAACGAGATTTGCCTGTGTTCCTGGCACAGAAGTTTGTGCACTTGATCCAAAAGGTGGATTTACATCATAAGTTGCTAATGTCCTGTAAGGCCTGGTATCATTACCAACTTCTGCATAGTTTCCTCTTATTTTACCGTATTTAAGCCAGGTAAGATTGGGTAGTAATTTAGAAAAAACAAATCCTCCGGAGATGGAAGGATAATTATATGCATTATTTCCTTTAGGCAAAGTTGACGATTGATCCCTTCTAAATGTTCCATCAAGAATAAGATAGCCTCCATATGTTAATGTTATACCGCCAAAAACTCCTCCTATCTCGTTCTCTATATCTGATTCGGTTGGTGGATTTATAGGATTGATAGAGTTATTTAAGGAATAAATTCCGGGGATGATTAAACCACCATTTGTGGCGGCATAAATACTTGTTTCACGCCCTTTTCTTAAATTAGTACCTGCAAGTACTTTCAAATTGAGATTCGAAGAAATATCTTTATCAAAATTTGCCAATAAATCGAAGTTGGTTTCATTAAAAGTGTGGTCATACCGTGAATAATAAGGTACACTTACACTTCCGATGTTTTGTCTTTCCTCCTGAAATTCACCATAATGATCTAATGAAACTCTTCCAAGAATATTTATTGAATTTGTAAGCTTATAGTTTAAATAAACGTTACCAAAATAACGGTTACGGGTATCAGTTTCAAAATCCTGGTACCTTGTAAAATACACATTATTCCAATAAATTGGCGTAGGATCTGTGGGATCAGCGGGATTCCACGTTACATTTTTGTTAGTTCTGAAATAAGCATCCTTTTGTTCTTTAATATCTGTATTTACCTGCCACCACTGTCTAAAATTTCCAGCCACATTTTGATCATCATAACCGGTGCCATACCTACCCAGTCCATCTATATTCGAAAAATTAATTGATGCTCCCGTAGAAAGCTTACTGGTGATATTTAAATTACTTGAAAAAGTTACAAGGTTTTTCAAAATATGACTGTTAGGTAAAATTCCATAGTCATCTGTTCTTGTATACCCTAACCTGAAAGTTCCCTTGTCGGAGCCTCCATCAATACTAACACTTTGATTAGATGAAAAAGATTTTTTAAAAAACGTAGAAGGATCGTTAGCAGCCGCTACCCAAGGCTTAGCTGTATTATAATAAGGTGATGTTGGGTCAAATGCATCCCACTGATATACCAGCAAATTGGGGTCAAATTTTCCTCCGTATGATGCGTCTTCGCTAGTCGGCACCACCAATCTTCCGTTTGGATCAGAAGCATCTACCGGCCCAAATCCATTGTTTGGGTCTCTATAAAGGAAAAAGCCACTCTCATCTTCATAATATTGTCCGTATCCACCTCCATAACTTTTCTGATAAGTAAGAAAGGTTGACTTATCTATAGCTCCGGTAGTAAAGCCGGAATTCAAAGTTATTCCCAACCCTTTCTTGCCTTTTTTCGTTGTTATCAAAATGACTCCATTTCCACCACGTGAGCCATACAATGCAGTAGATGCAGCACCTTTTAATACAGTGATGGATTCGATATCATCAGGATTGATATCAGCAGCTGCGTTGCCATAATCATAGCCACCACGGGCCTGGGCTTGCCCAGAAGTACTTGTATTCGCGTTATCAAAAGGAACTCCATCTATAACAAACAAGGCCTGGTTAGTTGAACCAATTGTTTTAGCACCTCTTAACACCACATTAGTTGAAGCACCGAGACCATTTGACTGACGAAGTTCTAACCCCGAAATTTTTCCTGACAAATTATTTATAAAATTTGATGAACGTTCCTTACTAACCTCTTCGCCACTTACCTGTTGAGCGGCGTATGGTAACTGGTTCCTGTTTCTTTTTATACCGAGGGCAGTTGTAATTGTAACCGTAGACAACTCAGTTGCATTTCTTGTTAAAGACGCATTTACAACATTTCCCGTTGGAGTAACAGACGTTGGATCATAACCTGTAGCTGTAAATGTAACTCCGCCACTTCCGCGCATCTTTAATGCAAAGTTTCCGTTTGCATCAGCAGTGGTAGCGTTTCTGGTACCACTCTCAGAAACAGTAGCATAAGGAACAGGATTACCTGATTGGTCCTTAACTGTTCCGGAAACAGATCGGGTTTGGGCAAATGCCAATACTCCACTGAGCATTAGCATTAGAAAGAACATTAGAAATCTTCTCATGTGTTATTATTTAGTTTTATAAGTTGCAAATATAAGTTTCAATGAAGCGTGACCAAAAAATTTGTTAATTAATGAAAATTTCACATTAACGCCGCAATGATGACAATTGAAGACGTATTTCTGCTGCTCAAAGTCCAAAATAAAATTTTTAGTATATGTAGTGAGCTAATCCGTAATTATTCATTAATTAATAACAATTACCTAAATTCTAAAATCTTGTTTCCCTGTTTAAAGTGGCAACCAAACTGACGTTTGTTTCAATCGTTGATTGGCACAAAACCAATAAATAAAGAAACCATATTCTCTGATATAGATTTTAATCAATTATATCTTTCATTCATACGCATAGTGTTCGAAATTTTTCAAATCAGCATGTTTCAGAAGAAGAAATTTTACAGGCAGTTAATTCATTCAAGCAGCTCCCTCCGTTTATAATCGCCGAATTTCAAGAATTCATGTATTTTCTAAAAATCATTTTGAAGGTATTATTAATGGGCACTTAACGCACCTTCTTTTGTGTCAATCACTTTTGCTTTATAAAAAAACTCATTCAATTAAAAATGCTGCTACTAATTGAACAGAATTAAAGTTTTAGTTTTGATGATATAGCATTGATATGAATATAGAATTTAATAGAAACGAAGATGCCATGAAGATGGCTTTGAGAAACGTTGAAAAGTTATTTGACAAAATAGAAGAAGGCGGCGGTAAAAAGGCAATCCAGAAACAAAAGGAAAGAAATAAATTAACTGCCAGGGAGCGGATAGAATACCTGCGTGACCTAAATACTTCATTCATAGAAATTGGTGGGTTTGCCGGCTATGGTATGTATCAGGAGTATGGCGGATGCCCCGCAGGAGGTACGGTGGCAGGTATTGGATATGTAAGTGGTAAGCAATGTGTCATAATAGCAAACGATCAAACTGTAAAAGCGGGGGCATGGTTTCCTATAACCGGAAAGAAAAACTTAAGGATGCAGGAAATGGCAATGGAAAATAAATTGCCTGTAATTTATCTTGTCGATAGTGCCGGCGTTTTTTTACCTCTGCAAGATGAAATTTTTCCTGATAAGGAACATTTCGGCAGGATATTTAGAAACAACGCAAAAATGAGTGCCATGGGCATAACGCAGATTGCTGCGGTGATGGGGCCGTGTGTTGCGGGCGGCGCTTACCTTCCTATAATGAGTGATGAAACCCTAATGGTGGAAGGTAATGGTTCTATTTTTTTGGCAGGACCTTATCTGGTGAAGGCAGCAATTGGCGAAATTACAGATAATGAAACATTGGGAGGTGCAGCGACACATACAGAAATAAGTGGTATAGCGGACTATAAGTTTGATTCAGAAGAGAAATGCCTTGATGAAATAAAAAAGATTATCAGTAAAATAGGTGAATTTCCTAAAGCGGGTTTTAACAGAATCACGCCTTTGGCTCCTGCAAAAAATCCAAAAGAAATTTATGGAATATTCCCCGAAGGGAATACGAAGCCGTATAATATGGTTGAAATAATTGACAGGATTGTGGATGCAGCAGGTCCGAATAATATCAATCCTTTGTCTCTTGGTGGCATGGAAGTTACAAACGCCAAAAACAAGCTTTCGCCAACCTCAGAAGCCAAAAGTTCATTTGAGCAATTTAAGGGGGACTATGGTAAAACAATATTATGTGGTTATGCAAGAATAGATGGCTGGGCAGTGGGCATTGTCGCTAATCAAAGATTAAACATTAAAAATAGAAAAGGTGAACTACAGATTGGAGGTGTCATCTACAACGACAGCGCTGATAAAGCCGCAAGGTTCATAATGAACTGCAACCAGAAGAAAATACCCATTGTCTTTTTGCAAGACGTAACGGGTTTTATGGTAGGTAGCCGCAGTGAGCACAGTGGTATTATAAAAGATGGGGCTAAGATGGTAAATGCGGTTGCCAACTCTGTCGTACCAAAAATCACTATAATAATGGGCAACTCATATGGAGCAGGCAATTATGCAATGTGTGGTAAAGCCTACGATCCAAGGTTTATCTATGCATGGCCTTCTGCGAAAATTGCAGTAATGGGCGGTGAGCAGGCCGCAAAGACTTTGCTACAGATAGAGATAGCTTCACTTAAAGCAAAGGGCGAAGAAATAACACCCGAGGCGGAACAAAAACTCCTATCGCAAATGACAGAAAGATATTCACAACAAACTACTCCTTTTTATGCTGCCTCACGTTTATGGATAGATGCTATTATTGATCCGTTAGAAACAAGAGAGATCATATCAGAAAATATTTTTGCCGCAAATCATAATGCAGAAACATCGGATTTCAAGACGGGTGTTTTCCAGGTATAAAAATTATTTACAAAGGATGTTCGCATATTAAGTAACAGGAAGTTTTTTGTAAAAAAATACTAATTTCACTTCACCAGGTCATTAGAAATTCCGAAGAAAATTATGAGAAAAAAATTATTAAACCACTTAATTACCGGCAGCATTATTTTCTTTCTTTTTCAAAGCTGTAAAGATGATAGTTATCTCACAACAATTCCACCAATTGCAGACCAATCATTTACTGAAGAATTTGACACTGCTTCTGCAGCGGTTTCTCGTGGCTGGAAATTTATTAATGCAAGTGAGCCCCTTGGTAGCGGCATCTGGCAAAACGGTGGAAGCATTCCTCCCTTCTTCAATGCGTTTTCCAATAATGGTAGCTATGCAGGGTTTATAGGTGTTGACTATCTTTCTACTTCCGCCGACCAGGGCGTTATTAGCAACTGGTTAGTTTCCCCACCGGTTATTATGCAGAATGGCGATAAGATTGTTTTTTATACAAGAGCCTACCAGATTTTCGATGGAGTAAGCGATACTACAGACTTTGGTAACAGTCTTCAGTTAAGAATTAATCCGATCAGTGATGCAAGCAACGTTGGAACGGGTATTGATCCGGGAAACTTCACAACGGGCCTTCTTAACATTAATCCACAATTAAATTATAGTAGTGTAGTTGCTCCTAACCCAGGCGCATATCCTTCGCAATGGACACGCTTCGAAGCAACGATCTCAGGACTTAATGCTCCTGTAAAAGGAAGATTTGCTTTCAGGTATTTTGTTCCAGATGGAGGTTCTAATGGAAACGGAACAGGTGTAGGTATTGATGCCGTTTCATATAAAAGCACGGGATTTTAATTGGCAATAAAAGACGTTCAGTTCTAACTAATTATAAAAGTCATAAATGAAAAACAATACTTTACTTTTTATTTCATTCACTTTCATTTTATTAATTGCAGTTGTTGTTTCCTGCACCAAGGACAAGTTGAAAACAAATAATCCGCCTTCTCCATCCCCTGGTCAGAATTCGTCTTTTATTGAAGAATTTGATACTGTAGGCAATCTTACATCTAAAGGGTGGTCCTTTCAAAACAATACTAATCCGGCTGGAGAAACGGGATGGAGGCAGGGAAGATATGAAGCGGCTAGTCAGGTAAAATTTGTATATGTTGGCCCTTATCTTGGCTTTCCCGCATATAGCGCACATAGCACACCCAATGATTTTGTAAGCTGCGATGTTAGCTGTCTTGGGGATGCATCTGGCACGGGCGGTAATATAAGTGCATGGCTCATTTCTCCATCTCTTGAAATGAAAAACGGTGATGTTATTTCTTTTTATAGCCGGGCAACTAACGATGCCTTATACTTTGATCCCGCTACCGACCGTATGCAGGTATGGGCAAATTTTACTGATGGCACAACTGATGTAGGTAAAAGTGACGCAAGCACCGGAAGCTTTACGAATCTTTTATTAGATATTAATCCAAACCGTGTATATAATTACCAGGGAGGATTTCCATCCGTTTGGACAAAATATACCATAACAATATCCGGCATCCCTGGAAATGAAGGTATTACTAACGGCAGGTTCGCATTCAGGTATTACAATGTAGACGCAGGCCTGCAGGGAGGTAGCGGCGTATCAGGAACTTACTACAATCCGACGGTGGTGGGTATTGATCAGCTAAGCTTCACACACAACTAATTTTAACCTTCGGAGTTCATCAATGTCATTCACTACTTTCATGCTCCAATGAATTTTTCATTTTCTTTATGGCTATGTGCTATCTGTTTTATATCCTGTACTTCTAGTGAAAATAAAACTGCAAAACCAATTTCAAAACAAGATAAGGTCAGTAAGAATATTACCGCTTTAAAAGAAAAGGCCGCGGCTGGAGATCTTATTGTAAGAATGTCTGATGATCTCATAAGTGAGCAAATAAAATATTTAAATGAATATGAAAAAATTTATTCTCATGCAGGTATAGTGATTATAAAAGATAACCAGCCCTTCGTATGCAACATTGCTCCAAATGATTCTACAAATGATACCATTCAAATTGTCCCCGTTGATTCATTTATTAATCCGGCTAAAAATTTAAAGTGCGCATTGTTTAGATATGATCTTTCAACCGCCGAAAAAGCTTCGCTGAACACAATCCTGCTAAATTATCAAGCCCACAATCTCCGCTTTGATTGGCTTTACGATCTTGATACGGACAACAGAATGTACTGTGCTGAATTAATTGACAAAGCTCTGCAGAAAGCTACCGGCAATAGAATTCGAATCAAGCAGGCTAACATTCCTGTTTCAATGCAAGCCACTGTTTTTGCTTTCTTTAAAAAAGAGCACGTCACAAAACAAATGGTAACGCAACGAAAAATAATAACAATTGACAATCTTTACATGCGACAAGATTGCAAAAAAATTATGAGCTTTTCTCTAAAAAAACTTCCATGACCAAAGGCGAATTTAAAATTGTCATTTATACCGATGGTGCTTCGAGGGGCAATCCTGGCAGGGGCGGTTATGGAGCGGTGCTTGTTTACGGAAATCATAAAAAAGAATTATCCAAAGGTTATCGCCTCACTACAAATAACCGCATGGAATTAATGGCAGTCATCGCGGCGCTCGAAGCATTGAAGAAAAACAATCTTAACCTTACCATTTATTCTGATAGCAGTTATGTTGTGAAGGCGGTAATGGAAGGATGGTTAAAAAAATGGATCAACACCAACTTCAAAGGAAATATTAAAAATAGCGATCTATGGCTTACTTACCAGGAATTGTCCAAACAACATCACGTAGAATTCAAATGGGTAAAAGGTCATGCGCAAAACGTGATGAATAATAGATGCGACGTGCTGGCAACCGAAGCAGCAGATGGAGACGATCTTTCAATTGACGAAGGGTATGAGGAAAACAATACTTACCAAAAATGATTTTTCTGTATTACCCTCTTACAGAATTTTCATTGAGCCTTAATGACGGCTTCGTTAGAAGATAATAACTGCCAAAAAGAATAGCCGAGAAAATAAAAGTCGCAGCGACACTCCACGGATAAAATGGTAGTCCATCGCTAAGACAAAGAAGGAGGCCATTAAAAGTTTTTGGCCGGCTCAAACCTGCAAGAGGCGAATTACTTAACCAGACAAGAAAATTAGAAAGTATAAAAAAAGTAGTAGGCGCTGCAATTGACGCAAGTGCAATACGGCCAATGTTGAAATTCTTAACGAAGAAACCAAACACTGTAAGCGAAGTAAAAAGTATATAATTAGTTAGTTGTCCTTCATAAAATCCCGGCATATTGCCTACACCATTCCTGAATAAGATTTCATACAAAGCATCAGAAATAAACATCGATAAAAGGGGCAGCAAGAAAGCAAATTTTTTATCTTTTATAATTGCACCACCAAAAATTGCCATCGCTATCTGGGGAGCAAAGCCATAAGGCCTTCCCGGCATAATTCTATATAATGAAGCAATAACGATTAATAAAATAAATCCTGAGATTATCTGCCTGGTAATTTTCATGAGTGTTCTTTTGGCGCAAAAATAAGTATAATATTTTTTTAAGATAGCCGGGTTTTTTTATGGTTGAAACTTACCTTGTAGAAAATCGGTTTTGCACAAGCCGAATTTTATTTTATGACGGAACTCTGATGCCCCGGCGATAACTAAAAGCAAATATTTTGACATGGCACATCATAATTCAACAGGCGCAATGGGAGAACAGATGGCTTCGCAATGGCTTAGTGCTAAAGGCTTTCAGATACTCCATCAAAACTGGAGGTATAGTCATTGGGAAGTTGATATAATCGCATCATTAAATAATGTATTGCACTTTATAGAAATCAAAACAAGAAGAACAAAAAAATTTGGCTATCCCGAAGAAGACGTCACCAAAAAAAAATTAATCAACCTCATCAATGCATCGGAAGAATTTATGTTCCAATATCCCGGGTGGAAAAACATACAATTCGATATTCTTTCAATAACCATATCAAAGGGGCAGCCGGCAGAGTATTTTTTTATTGAAGATGTTCACGTACAGCAATAAAAGATTTGCTGCTTAATTTGTATTATGTATTAGTAGCAAGTCTGCAAGAACTATTGCCGTAACTGCTTCGAGAACTACCGGAACGCGTAAGGCAATACACAAATCATGGCGGCCTTTTACAGAAAACGATTCTACGTTACCGGTTTCAATATTAAGTGTCTGTTGCTCTTTAGGTGTAGAAGAAGTTGGTTTCACTGCAATTCTGAAAACCAGGTCATTGCCATTGCTTATACCGCCGACTACGCCACCTGCATGATTTGTCGCGGTTCTCCCATTATCACTTAATAATGCATCGTTATGGTCACTTCCAAACATTTTCGCTGCTGCAAAGCCAGCTCCAAACTCTACTCCTTTTACCGCAGGAATTGAAAAAACCGCATGGCTTAACAAGGATTCTGCTGAATCAAAAAAAGGTTCTCCAAGTCCGATGGGAAGATTAGCAACCTTACACTCCACTATTCCCCCAATGGAATCTTTTTGATCAATTGCTTTCTGCAAACCTTTTTCAATATCAGGCTCTCCTCCTATCTCAAGAATGCTTGCATTAATTGCAATCGCATTTGCAGTACTAACAAATTGAAGTACTTTTTTTGCAACAACGCCCGCAGCAACTATGGCCACCGTTAGTCTTCCGCTAAAGTGACCTCCTCCCCTGTAATCTTCAAAGCCTTTGAATTTTTTATGTGCAACAAAATCGGCATGCCCTGGTCGCGGTACTGCTTTTTGCTTTTCATAATCACCACTTCTTGTATTGCTATTTTTAAATAGAATTGTTAGCGGTGCGCCTGTTGTGTTTGCATTGAAGACACCGGATATGATTTCAGGAATGTCATCTTCCTTTCGCGGAGTAGTTCCTTTTGCTCCCGGCTTTCTTCTTTCAATATCTTCAAAAAAATCTTCCGGAGAAATAGATATTCCTGCAGGGCAACCATCTATATTCAATCCAACAAAAGGGCCATGTGATTCGCCCAAAATACTAACCCTGAATATTCGCCCGAATGAATTCATTTTTAAAATTAAAAGTTATAAGTATTGAAGTATGGGTTATTGTAAGGCAACCCCTATTCATTGTTCATTATTCATTGTTCATTATCCTTAATACCCATACTCTTTTAAATGCACCTCATTATCCCGCCATTTAGGCCTTACTTTCACAAACAGTTCCAGGAAAACTTTTCTTCCAATGAACTCTTCTATATCTTTTCTTGCAAGTGTTCCCAATTGCTTAATCATCTTTCCCCCTTCACCCAATACAATACCTTTTTGAGTTTCTCTTTGTAAAATAATATCTGCCGAAATTTTCGTGAGTGTTGTCTTCTCCTGGTATTCCTGAACAAGCACTGTAGCGTGGTACGGTATTTCCTCTTCGTATAAATAAAATATTTTTTCTCTTATCAATTCACTTACAAAAAACTTAGTGGGAAGATCACTTAAATTGTCATCATTATAAAAAGGCTCTCCTTCGGGTAATAAAGAAATAATATGATCCAGCAGTTCATCTATACCTGACTTTTTTAATGCGGAAATAGCAACAACATCTTTGCAATAATTCTTTTGTGAAAAAAAATCTTTCGCATTTTCAATTGTAGCCTTTCCTGCCACGTCAATTTTGTTAAGCACAACCAACGCAGGCATTTTAAGATGAAGCGATGCAAAAATCATATCGGTTTCCTCAAGCCCATTTTTTATATCTGCAATAAGCAACGCGATGTCAGCATCCTCAAGGCTATTCTTTACAGCCTGCATCATTTTCTCATGAAGCTTGTACTTAGGTTCTATAATACCTGGAGTGTCAGAGAAAATTACCTGGTAATTATCAGTAGTAAGAATGCCTTTGATACGATGCCTTGTGGTCTGGACTTTTGGAGAAACTATCGCAAGCTTCTCACCCATTAATGCATTCAGCAAAGTGCTTTTGCCAGCATTAGGCATCCCGAAAATATTTACAAATCCTGACTTCATTATTCCTGCGAAAATAAACCATTGAATATAAAGATGGATTATGTATTCTGTGACGCTCTTAGTGCGTGGATTATTAAAATGAATATTGAATCAGAAATAAATTTTTAGAACCCACCATTTCAAAAAAAGGAAAAAAGCAAAGCAAAAACATCACGGCTTATCCAAATATCCTAATGTCTTAAAATAAAAATAGTCACCTTTTTAAAGGCAACTATTTTAATCATAGCTTTCTTATTTGAAGATCTAAACTGCTTTTTTTGCGTTCACCGCATTAAGGCCTTTTGGTCCCTTTTCAACTTCAAAACTTATTTTGTCGTTTTCCTTTACAGGCCCTTCCAATTGGTTTATATGAACAAAAATACTCTCCTGCGTTTGTGAATCTTTAATGAACCCAAAACCTTTATCCTGGTTGAAAAATGTAATGACACCCGTTCTCAAAGAATCGCCCTCTTCACCCGGTTCGTATCTTGGAATGCTTATCTGCATATCCTCTTGTTTAAATATCTTCTTCTTTTTAGGATCTGGTGGTACTGATGAAATATTCCCGTCTTCGTCAATATAAGCCATCATATCTTCAAGCTGTAGTCCTTTTTTGGCATGCGCTTTACGTTCCTCTCTTTTCTCCTTTTTATCCAGCTGCTGTTTCAGTCTTTTTTTTTCTTTTTCCTTTTTACTAAAAGTTTCCTGCGATTTCGACATAGTGATCTTTGTTGTTATTATTGATTTAATTATTATAAATATCTTGCGTGAAAGGTAAATCAGCGTCAATTCATCTCCAAAATATTATTTAAAAAGGGTATAAATTGTGCAGAAGGATCAACACCTTTTTTTTACTTTAAGAGAGTGCATAGCTAATATATGCTGCATGCTTTTTTTTTGACTATTTTATTTACTTTGTTTATTTATGACGTTTGAGCCATTACATATTGATGAGGATAAGACTAAAGAAATTTATGCAAATCCCGATTGCCAGGAACTTTTCAAATCATACCCTGAATATTATTATAAAACAGGCTATCACCCCCCATGGATTGGCTACCTGGTCATTCGTGATAACATGGTAGTGGGAGTAGGCGGCTTTATCGGAAAACCGAAAGATAACCGAGTAGAAATTGCTTACGGGACATTTAAAAAATTTGAAGGGCAAGGAATTGCATCATTTGCATGTGCACGATTAATTGCTATTACCAAAGAGAAGGATCCAAACATTATAATAACAGCAAAGACATCACCGGAGCCAAATGCTTCCGGGAAAGTGTTACAACGTAATGGTTTCACATTTACAAGGATGGTACAGGACGATGGTATTGGCGATGCCTGGGAGTGGGTGCATAATGAAGAGAGCATTCCAACTTTACCGATTTAAATAATTTTCCCTGATCAAATTCTAATTTATATATGCCTGAGTATACAGCACCCGGAATATACATCGAAGAAACTCCGGATCTCGCCACATCAGTAAATTCTGTTGCAACAGCTATCCCGGCATTTGCGGGTTATACAGAAAAAGCGCAATTAAATGAACCTGGTGATCTTTTAAATAAAGCTTTCCGGATCACATCTATCGCCGAATATGAAATACATTTCGGCTTCGCAGATCCGGAGAAAGGATTGGAGATCACATTTGAAAATATACAAAACAGCCTTACCGTAATTGGCACCGTAAACGATAAAAAGAGGTCACACTATTTATTGTATTATTCCTTGCAGCTTTTTTTTCTTAATGGCGGAGGTCCATGTTATATTATATCAGTAGGAAGCTATTTAGAAAAAGGCATTATTAAAATTACTGATCTCAAAAGAGGGCTTCGCATCGCCGGCAAAGTAGATGAAGTTACCCTGCTTCTTTTCCCGGATGCTATAAATCTCAAAAGCTATAAAAATTATTATTCGCTCTATAAACAGGCAATGAAACAGGCAGCCGAATTGAAAGACAGGTTCACCATATTGACTGTCTTTCATCAGTCAGGTAACACATCGGCCTGGAAGAAAGATGTTGCACTTTTAAGAAAAAGCTTTGACTCAGATACCAGCTATTTACAATATGGCGCTGCTTACTTCCCGCGGTTGTATACTAACATTCGCTTCAATACGCAACACGGCCTGGTAAACATTGTAAGTAATAATGCAGGTGACATGCCGTCCACCCTTGCGGAATTAGAATCAACTAATGAAGCATTTTATAACCTGGCTCTTGAAGCGATCGGTAATATCGAGATGCGCTTGCCTGCATCGCCTGCTGTAGCCGGAGTTTATGCACACGTTGATGCGGAACGTGGCGTTTGGAAAGCTCCGGCGAACATAAATATTGATGCAGCTATTCGCCCGGAATATGTGTTGACATTGCAGGAGCA
Source organism: Ginsengibacter sp. (assembly GCA_040002575.1). Lineage (GTDB taxonomy): Bacteria > Bacteroidota > Bacteroidia > Chitinophagales > Chitinophagaceae > Ginsengibacter. Next base: position 1,551 of record JBDUEG010000004.1, on the reverse strand, counting down.
GGAAGAATTAAACAACGGGGATTCTGAGGGGAAATATATAAACGTGATAAGGACTTTTGCCGGTAAAGGCCCGGCAATTATATGGGGGGCCCGTACCCTTGCAGGTAATGACAACGAGTGGAGATACATTTCTGTACGGAGGTATTTTAACATGGTTGGAGAGTCATGTAAAGATGCAACCGAATCATTTGTATTTGAACCCAACAATACTAATACATGGACGCACGTAAGGTCGTTGATTGAAAATTATTTGATACAGCAATGGAGCGCCGGGGCATTGATGGGCACAAAACCCGATGATGGATTTTATGTAAGGGTTGGCCTTGGGTCTACAATGACACAGGCAGACATAGATGCAGGCATCATGAATGTTGAAATCGGCATGGCTGTTATAAGGCCTGCTGAATTTGTTATTTTAAGATTTTCCCACAAGATGGTAAATGATGACGATGATGATTAAAGGGTATTTATTTGTTGCAACAACAATTCTGGCTGAAATGTTGTTGCAGAGAGAAGTATTAAAAAAATCTGGAACCATTCAAAATTATTATTAGTTATGAAATACAATTTACTGGGAGATACGGGCCTTAAAGTTTCTGAACTGTGCCTTGGCACCATGACATTTGGTGGAAAGGGAAGGTTCAAGCCTATTGGAAGCCTGCAGCAGGACGCCGTTGATGCAATTGTAAAACGATCAGTCGATGCGGGTATAAATTTTATAGATACTGCGAATGTTTATTCAGAAGGATGGAGTGAGGAACTTACCGGGCAGTCAATTCATAATCTCGGCCTTAATCGCGATGACCTTATAATCGCCACTAAAGTACGGGGCAAAATGGGTGAAGGCCCCAATGACAGCGGACTTACCCGCAAGCATATTCTTCAGCAGGTAGAAGCAAGCCTCAAGCGCCTCAAAACTGATTACATTGATTTGTACCAGATTCACAGCTACGATCCGCTCACGCCGCTGCTGGAAACACTTTGGACACTTGATGATTTGGTGAAAAGCGGCAAGGTGCGATACATAGGCGCCAGCAATATGGCTGCCTGGCAATTGATGAAAGCGCTTGACTTCAGTATATATAATGATGTGGCAAAGTTTGTTTCTCTACAGGCATATTACACAATCGCAGGCCGCGATCTTGAGCGTGAAATAATACCATTGCTTAATGATCAAAAAATAGGGTTGATGGTGTGGTCGCCATTGGCAGGCGGGTTATTAAGTGGTAAATACAATCGTAATGAAGAAAATAAAGAAGGTGGAAGAAGAGTGAACTTTGATTTTCCGCCGGTGAACAGGGACCGGGCTTTCAACATTGTAGACATGTTGCAACCGATGGCTCAGGCAAAAGGCGCAAGTGTTGCTCAACTGGCACTGGCATGGCTGCTTAAGCAACCTGCAGTTACGACAGTAATTATAGGTGCAAATAAAATGGAACAGCTTGATGATAATCTTAAAGCTATAGATGTAGAATTCAGTACAGAAGAATTACTGCAAATCGCTGATGTCAGCAAGCTGCCTCAAGAGTATCCTGGATGGATGCTTGAATT
>JBDUEG010000003.1:0-30048 GCA_040002575.1 Ginsengibacter sp. | reverse complement strand
TAAATAAGCTGAAGTCTTTCTTCAAGCTCTCTTTTAAAATGCGTTAAATATTCATTGATGGCAGCAGTCTGCAACAAATATTTTGCAGTTGCATTCTGTTCCGCCATTGGGCTCCAGGCTCCCACATGGCTATTGATAGCACGCATCTTGGCAAGAACGTGCGTTGGCCCCAGTGCCCATCCTACCCGCACACCTGTTGCTGCAAAAGCCTTACTGATGCCATCAATAAAAATGGTATAGTCTTTCATCTCCGGCCTCAAACTTACCGGATTGTAATGCTGTGAGTCACCATAAGTAAGTGTCCAATACATTTGGTCATACATTACATAAAGCTTCTTTTCTTCATCGCTTCTTCGCATGTTTTCTTCAAGCACCAAATCACATATCGCTTCAAGTTCTTCTTTTTCAAATATCGTTCCTGTAGGATTCAAAGGCGAGCACAATGCGATAAGCACCGCGTCCTTTATATGTGGTTGAATATCTTTTGCTGCAGGCATGAAATTATTTTCAGAAGTAGTTTCTATTACTTCATGACGGCCTTCGACAAAGTGTACATAATGATTATTATTCCAACTGGGAACGGAATATATCACTTTGTCATCCCTATCAACGATTGCACGATACAGTGCATAAATAAGTGGCCGCCCGCCTGCAGCAATTAGAATCTCATTTACGTCATAGTCGAGCAATTCCCTTTCTTTAATAAACTTTGAAACGGATTCTCTAAGTGCCAAAATACCTTCTGCGAGGGGATAGGTTGTGTTTTTGTTTTTATAAGCTTCAATTATTTCCTGTTCAAGTTTTTCCGGGATCGGAAAAATGGAAGAGTCAAAATCACCGATGGTAAAGTTGTAAATGGTCTCACCGCTTTTAATTTTTTCTTTTATATCAGCGCCGAGACGTACTATTTCACTTCCGATAAGTGTTTCCGCTAAATGGCTTAGTTTTCCGAAAGCTTTCTTTGTAGTATTGTGAATATTGTTGGGCACGCTTCGCGGGGTTTAAAATAAATATACTTATAAATTTTTTTAAAAAAACTTTCTAATTTTTCTTCTATTTATCCGGCTATAATGTTATGGCATCTCTTCCAGCTATAAGATGTATCAAGAAAAGTTTTTATTAAAAATTCTAATTAAAAAAATATCTTTCTGTTTCTTTTTCAAATGCCAGAATATTGACTTTTACGTTTGCACAAAAAATTTTTTATGAGAAAAATCCCATCTTCAATTGCCTTGTTTGTTACCGTGATTATTTTAACTAGTTGTCATTCCAATGAACCTGTATCTACTACAAAAGTTGAGCGGGATTCATCATATAGTAAACTGAGTGACGAAGAAAAACGATTGTCTAAAAATGCTTTGGCAGGGCTTGAAGTCGCCGATGGATTGCAGGTATCCTTATTTGCATCTGAGCCAATGATGGGTAATCCAACGAATATAGATATTGATTCAAAGGGCCGGATATGGGTTTGTGAGGCGTTTAATTACAGGCCGAAGCTTAACCCCGGTAACCCTCAGCGTGCAGAAGGTGATCGCATTCTTATTTTAGAAGATAGAGATGGAGACGGAAAGGCTGACACCGCAAAAGTTTTTTACCAGGGGACTGATGTAAATGCAGCCCTTGGTATTGCAGTGCTCGGTAACAAAGTAATTGTTTCATGCAGCCCAAATGTGTTTTTGTTTACTGATACAAATGGAGATGATAAAGCCGATACCAAAGAAGTTTTGTTTACGCATGTAGGCGGTGAGCAGCATGACCACGCGGTGCATTCTTTTACATTCGGTCCTGATGGAAAATTATATTTCAATTTTGGAAATGCCGGTGAGCAATTAATGGACAAGAATGGAAAAATAATTGTTGATAAAGATAGTAATGAAGTTACGGGCGAAGGAAAGCCTTACCGGCAGGGAATGGTGTTTCGCATGAATGAAGATGGAAGCGATTTCGAAGTACTTGCACATAACTTCAGAAATAATTATGAAGCGGCTGTGGATGCATATGGCACTATATGGCAAAGTGATAATGATGATGATGGTAACCAAAGCACACGGATTAATTATGTAATGGAACATGGTAATTATGGATATACTGATGAAATGACCGGTGCAGGGTGGCGGGCAAGACGGACCAACATGGAAAGTGAGATTCCAAAACGGCATTGGCACCAGAGTGACCCGGGGTCAATACCGAATTTATTAATCACCGGCGCAGGCTCTCCTGCAGGTATGTGCTTTTATGAAGGCACATTGTTGCCTGCCGTGTTCCAAAACCAGATGATTCATTGTGAAGCCGGAAATAACATTGTTAGATCTTATACAGTTGAAAAAAATGGGGCAGGTTACAAGGCCAGCATTCAACCAATACTCGAAGGCACGAGGGATCAATGGTTCAGGCCGGTGGATGTGTGTGCAGCACCTGACGGATCTATATTCGTTGCGGATTGGTACGATCCAGGCGTAGGTGGTCATCAAATGGTTGACTTGAATCGTGGCCGCATCTTTAGAATTGCGCCATCGGTAGAAAGTTATAAGACTACACAATTAGATTTATCTTCTGTGGACGGAGCGGCCGAAGCTTTAAAAAGCCCGAATGGAGCTACCCGTTATCTTGCCTGGAAAAAATTAAATAGTATGGGAGCTGCCGCAGAACCCGCATTGCAAAAGCTATGGGCATCTGACAATCCTGCGTTCAGAGCCAGAGCACTTTGGTTGTTGGCCAGGATTCCAGATAAAGAAGATTTTTACCTTCAAAAGGCTTTGGATGATAAGAATCCGGATATCCGCATCACAGGCATTCGTGCTGCAAGAGAAATAAGGCCAGACATAATACCTTATTTGAAGAAACTTATCAATGATACAAATCCACAGGTTAGGAGAGAATTGGCAATTGCATTGCATCACAACAAATCAGCTGAAGCTCCTGAATTATGGACGCAGCTCGCTTTACAATATGATGGCAAAGACAGGTGGTACCTTGAAGCACTGGGCATTGGTGCAGATAAACAATGGGAATCATTTTTAAACTCCTATAAAAATAAAGCGGGGGAGAAAATAAATAGTGAGGAGGGTAGGGATATCGTTTGGCGCTCCAGGGCAGCAATCGCATTACCAATGCTTGCCGAAAATATTAAAAACAATGCCGTCAGCGACAGTGACAGGCTCAGGTATTTCAGGGCTTTTGATTTTATTGAAGTGCCTGAAAAAGAAAATGTGCTGCTTGGGTTATTAGACTATGAAGGACCCAATCGTAAGCAGATATGGTTAAACGCATTGAATGAACTAAATACACAAGCACTTTCAAAATCTCCAAAAGTTCGTTCTGTGCTCAAGCAAACACTTGATTCAATAAAAGGTACGCAGGAATTTGTTACACTTTTGAGCAAATACAAACTTAAAGATTACAATAATGACCTTTTGAAAATTGCGCTTGCTATGCCGGATAGTAGTTTGGGCAGCGAGGCTGCCAATCTTCTTGTAAGTTCGGGAGGTTCATCGCTTTTGAAAGAGGCCATAAAAAGCAAAGAAGCTAATACAGGCAAGGCAGCCTTAAAAGCTTTGGGTAGCGCAGGTTCCAATGAAGCGGTACAAATGATGAAATCAATTATTAAGGATGCTTCAGTGAATTTGCAATTGCGTGAGGATGCTGTAAAAATGTTAGCCGCCGGATGGAATGAATCAGAAAAATTGTTGGATATGGTAAAGGAGAATCAATTGCCTGACGAACTGAAACCTACGGCTGCAATAGCTTTATCTGCGACCTATAGAAAGGATATAAGACAAGAGGCTTTAAAATACCTTAGCATAAATGAAAATGGCGGTGGAAAATCTCTACCAACAATAAATGAGCTGGCAAAACTAAATGGTAACGCAGCATCAGGCAAGCAGGTCTTTTCTGTGACATGCTCTTCTTGTCATAAGATTGATGATATGGGCGAAAATGTTGGACCTGCGCTTTCCAAAATTGGAAGCAAGCTTACTAAGGACGCTCTCTATATTGCCATTATTCATCCTGATGAAGGAATTAGTTTTGGCTATGAAGGCTATGTGTTCAAAATGAAAGACGGAAATGTGGTAGCCGGCATTATAACCAGCGAAACAGAGGAGGCAGTTGAAATTGTAATGCAGGGCGGAGTAAAAAAGAAACTTGAAAAATCTGCAATAGCGTCAAGAACCGAAATGAAAAATTCATTGATGCCGGCAACTTTGTATCAAACATTGACACAGCAACAACTGGTTGATCTGGTAGAATATCTTCATAGTAAAACTTAGTAAGTAAAAGAATAAAAAAAGGGCCTCGTTTTTGGAAGCCCTATTCTTTTCAATGCTATTTATTAATAGGAGTATTTGCCGTCTCCAATCAATTTGTCTGCGACTAATCTTCTTGCATCTTTGCTGTTGAACGAATCTGATTTTGTAAAACGCTTTAGCCCGAGCAGCATCATTTTTTGCTCGTCGCCTTCAGCAAATGCATTGATAGCTTCCTTACCACATTTTGCAACTTTATCAATTGCATCATTAAGATAACACTTCATCATAGTTACCTGTACTTTTGTATTTTCTTCGCCTTGCTTGTCAGTTAACTTCATTACACGTAATAACGTGCTTTCTGCTACAAAGGTTTCAATTGCCATGTCTGCGATGTTCATAATAATTTCCTGTTCTTCCTGAAGGCCGGCTTTCAGTTTCATAGTCGCTGCTCCTGCCACCATCAGGATACATTTTTTCATGTTTAAAATTTCTTTCTGCTCCTTCGCAAACGCTCCGCCTTCATCGTTTCCAAATTCAGGAATGCTCATAAGTTCTTTCTGAACATTCATCGCAGGCGCCATCAGGTCAAGCCTTCCTTTCATGGCACGCTTTAGCATCATATCCACTGTAAGCAGGCGGTTTATTTCATTTGTGCCTTCATAAATCCGATTGATCCTGCTATCGCGATATGCCTTACTTATTAAGTATTCATCGCTGTAGCCATTGCCTCCATGTATTTGAACGCCTTCATCAACTATAAAATCGAGCACTTCACTTCCATGAACTTTTAACATGGCGCATTCAATAGCATATTCTTCTGCTGCCCCCAGCACTGCTTCATTGAATGGCTTACCCTGTACGGTAAGTTCGGCCTCTTTTTCATCTACCCATTTAGCTGTTCGATAGAGGGCACTTTCATCAGCATATATTCTTATTGCCATTTCAGCGAGCTTATGCTTTATAGCCCCAAAGTTTGCAATGGCAGTTTTAAACTGCTCCCTCGTATTGGCATATGCAATCGTTTCACTCAGATGAAGTTTAGCTCCCCCTATTGCAGCCGCTCCTAACTTAAGCCTGCCTATATTCAAAATATTAAAAGCAATGATGTGACCCTTTCCAATTTCACCTAAAACATTTTCCACAGGAACTTTACAATCCTGGAAATAGAGTTGGACAGTTGAGGACCCCTTGATACCCATTTTATGTTCTTCCGGCCCCACGCTGAACCCTTCAAAGCCGCGCTCAATAATGAAAGCTGTGAACTTATCGCCATCGATTTTCGCAAATACAGTGTAGATATCTGCGAAGCCGCCGTTGGTAATCCAGCACTTCTGGCCATTTAACAGATAAAACTTTCCATCTTCTGAGAGCGTTGCTGTTGTTTTTGCTCCCAATGCATCACTACCACTACCCGGCTCTGTTAGGCCATAAGAACCTTTCCAAACACCTGTTGCAAGTTTAGGGATGTATTTCTTTTTTTGTTCAGAAGTTCCAAAATATAAAATCGGCAATGTGCCGATACCGGCATGTGCACTCATCGCTACACTAAAGGAAAAGCCGGCGCCAAGGCCTTCACTAACTAAGGTTGATGTCACAAAATCTTTTCCCAGGCCATCAAATTCTTCAGGAACGGATGCACCCAACAATCCCTGCTCACCTGCTTTTTCCATAAGATGTGGCATAAGCCCCGGCTCCATCTTGTCAATACGGTCAATAACTGGTAAGACCTCCGTTTTTAAAAACTGGAGGCACATATCACGAACCATAATTTGTTCTTCGGTGTAATCTTCAGGGGTGAATGTTTCAAAAGCATTGCTTTCTTTAATTAACCATTCACCTCCATGTAGCAGCGAATGGGATGTTGTTGTATTCATAGTTTTAATTTTGTTAAAGAGGTTTCTTTATATATATTTTGTAAATCAATAACTGGTGCGGAAGAAAGGTTTTCGTAAACCTTCTGCAAAACTTCCTTAGCAATTTCTATCTGCCCATTCGTAACACCGGCCAATGCCTCATTCAACGTTTGATTGGCTATTTCCATTGTCCTTTCCTGCAGGTTTTGTGCTTCTTTGGTGAGATATATTAGATTGATTCGGCGGTCATTTTTAGAAGCGACTCTTTTTACAAGTTTAAGTTTTTCAAGATTATCGACAAGCCTTGTAATACTTGGTTTATCTCTGAAGGTTGCATCGCATAATTGCTGTTGGCTCTGTCCTTCTTCTTTCCATAAATGATATAGCACACTCCATTGTTCGATGGTAATATCCAGGCCAGCCAGCTTTAAATTTTTTTGTAAGCGCCGTGCGATTGCCGTAGAAGCCTTACCTGTAATAAAGCTATATAATTCACCTTTTTTAAATTGGTTGTTTGGCATATAGTTGTTTATGCAACTAATACAAATATACTAAATCATTTGAGTTCTAAAAATTTATTTTTGTACTTGTGCCGGTTCATTTGAATGTTTCAAAAAATTAAATGCTTTTCTACTTTATCTCTTTGATATTAATAATACTTTACTGCGGGCTGATTTTATACTATAGATTTAACTGGTTAAAAACTGAAGATTTCATCCCTGCTTCAGCTACAGCTCGGTCCGACTCAACCTTTATTACAGTAATAATTGCGGCAAGGAATGAGGAAAAGAATATAGGAGCATGCCTTAATTCCATAATTCAGCAGACATATCCAAAACGTTTATTTGAAATAATCCTGGTAGACGATCATTCAACTGATACAACTGTCAACATTGCTAACTCATTTGAAAATGATAACATTAAGATTATTCATTTAAAAGATTTTATTCATTCTAATACTAATTCATACAAGAAAGTGGCGATTGAAACGGCTATTAGCATTGCAAAAGGGAATTTAATAGTAACGACAGATGCCGATTGTATAGTTACAAAGCACTGGCTGGAGAATATTGCATCTTTCTACGCAGAACACAATTCGGCCTTCATGGCTGCACCGGTGGTTTACAGAAGTCCTTTATCTACCGATCCGATCTTAGTTAGGTTGCTGAAGGTATTCCAGTCACTTGATTTTTTATCCTTACAAGGAATTACCGCTGCTTCGGTTAGCGGAAGGTTTCATAATATGTGTAACGGAGCTAATCTTGCTTACACTAAAAATGCTTTTTTGAAAGTTTCAGGATTTGATGGCATTGATAATATTGCAAGCGGTGATGATATGTTACTCATGCAGAAAATTCAAAAAGTCTATCCGGATAAAATCGGGTATATTAAATCGAAGAACGTAATTGTTGAAACAGAAGCAGCAAATTCACTACCTGAATTTATAAATCAACGTATAAGATGGGCAAGCAAGGCGGATAAATATACTGATGGAAAGATAACATCGGTCCTTTTGCTGGTATACTTGTTTAACGTTTGGATCTTAATCACAGGCATATCCGCAAGTTTTTCGCTTTCTTATTTTTATCTTTTTACGATTTTAATAGTACTTAAAACAATTATAGAATTATATTTTCTGTTTCCGGTAGCAAGATTTTTTGGTAAGCAGAAATTATTGTGGTGGTTCTTTCCGGCTCAGCCATTCCATATTTTGTATATCATTGTTGCGGGTTGGTTAGGCAAATTTGGCTCGTACAAATGGAAAGACAGAAAAGTAAAATAAAACCACTAAAGCTACAATATGACTAAATCATATTCTTTTTCACAAAATGCCTGGCAGCGATTAAGGAAAAACAGAGGGGCAATGCTGGGGCTGTGCATTATTAGTTTAGCTGTAGTGATTGCAGTATTTGCGTATTTCATTTCCACAGATTCAACACCAAATGCTGACAGGCAAATCGTCGAAATTCAGGCGAAACGTCCTGGCTATACACAAATGTTTCTTAAAGAAAAAAAAGCGAAGAACATACCATCAACAGGTTTTTGGAGCAGGCTGCTATATGGAGAAGAAGATAAAAATTTATATATTCCAGTCAACGGCTTTGTGGTTAAAAAGGACTCCGTACTTGTTGAAAAATACATCGATGAAGGCGTTGAAGAAAACGAAACGTTTGCAAAAAGCAACTTAGATAATAAGGATTTTATCACATCAAAAACATTCTGGTTAGGGACGGATAAATTTGGGCGGGATATTTTGAGTCGCCTCTTAGTTGGAGTACGGGTAAGCCTTGCCGTTGGATTAATCACGGTTTTAATATCACTTTCAATTGGAATAATCCTTGGAGCCATGGCCGGTTATTTCGGTGGAAAGACGGACAGTATAATTATGTGGCTTATAAACGTGATATGGAGCATGCCTACGCTTCTGCTTGTTTTCGGAGTTACACTTGCGTTAGGAAAGGGCTTTTGGCAAATATTTATTGCAGTAGGTTTAACTATGTGGGTGAATGTTGCCAGAATAATAAGAGGACAAGTAATCGCTTTGCGGGAACTTGAGTATATAGAAGCAGCGAAGGCCTTAGGTTTACCAGACTTAAGAATTATCACGAGACATGTTCTTCCGAATGTGCTCGGGCCGGTAATTGTTATTGCAGCATCTAATTTTGCGAGTGCTATTATTATTGAGGCTGGGCTAAGTTTTTTAGGTGTCGGTGTTCAGCCGCCTATGCCCAGTTGGGGACTTATGGTAAAAGAAAACTATAATTTTATTATCACTCACAACCCTGCACTCGCCCTGGCGCCCGGAATTGCAATCATGATATTAGTACTTGCTTTTAATTTGCTTGGAAACGGATTACGCGATGCACTTGATGTAAGAGGTCGCTAATGGCAGGACTATGCACTTTCTTCTTTTGATACCTGTACATTCCTGTTAAAGCTTTCTACCAGCGAAATAAGTGTCTCGGTACGTTCTATTCCTTTAATTTTTTGCAGCTCGTCGTGCAGCACAAACCTTAACTGATCCATATCTTTACAAACGATTTCGATATACATACTGTAATTGCCGGTTGTATAATTAAGTCTTACAATTTCCGGGATCTTTTCAAGCTCCTTAGATACTGCATCGTACATGGAACTCTTTTCAAGGAAGATTCCAACAAAAGCAGTTATATCATACCCCAACTTTTTTAGGTTTACACTTAACCTTTTTCCATTTACTATCCCGAACTCTTCAAGTTTTTTAATTCTCACATGAATTGTACCTCCGCTTACAAACAATTTCTTTCCTAATTCGGCGTAAGGCGTTTCAGCGTTTTCGAGCATTTCCTGTATAATTTGCAAGTCAAGTTTATCAAGATTCAACTTTGTAGCCATAAAAATAAATATTTTAGATATATTCCATAAATATAGGTACAATTTAGCTATTATCTAAATATTAATCTTTTATATTAAAAAATTTCTTTAATAATGGAGAAGATGTTAGATTTGCATAACAAACAGTTATTAAATACTGTGGGGTGATGAAATTTTTGGCAGACATGCCCTCTTGTCTCGGGGGTGAGGATCACAGGATAAACATAGTATAGAGCCGCTTTTGCAGCAATGTGAGAGCGACCAGGGTCGACCACTGAACTTTGTGCTATCGCTAACTGCCTCGTGGAGGTTCGAACCCTCCCCCTACAGCAAAAAGCCTTCAAAAATATTGAAGGCTTTTATAATTCCAAACAGTTTAGTCAGGAAGAACTTTGAGCTTTTTTCCTCCTCCCATAGTCATCGTAATGAATATCGATGTGGTTCTTTATTTTTTTTACCAGTTCGTTTACATCAAAAGGTTTAGCTATAAAATCGTCAGGCTTACTAAGTTTCAAAATATCATTCATATTAGCATGGGCTGAAAACATAATGACAGGTATATCTTTAGTTTTCTCATTTGACTTTAGCTCGTTACACACTTCAATTCCACTGATACCCGTAAGCACCACATCAAGCAAGATAAGGTGGGGTCGAAAGGTTCTCATCTTTTCCATTACATCTTCTCCACGGGGTATTGCCATTACTTTAAATCCATACCTTTTTAAAACTATTTTAACTACCCATAATACATCGTGATTATCTTCTACAATTAATATACGATTCATAAAATTTGTCTAATTTTCTTTGGATAGTCTTCTTAGGATTCACATTTCAAGATATGTGCCTTATGGCAAATATATCAGGATTATAGAACTGCATTAAATTCATCAATCGGTATGCCAAACCTTATAAAGGTATACGAACACCCATTCAACAAAATTTTCACACTATTCAGTACTTAACAGCTATCGTACTCTTACATTAATTTTTATAACCGTTTAATACTCTTTCAAATATAAAAAATAAATGAATGGTTTTTTAGTAATTGGGAAAATAATAAAGATGATGAAAATCTCTTTGAAAACATGATCGATAGATATAAAGATCATTTTCCATGTATTTTTGAACAGACTTCTTTTCAAAAAGTTTGTAGGCGTAAAGCTTTTTTTGCCAGGTTATAGCTAATCATCTCAACAAGAAATAAACTGTCTAATATTGAAATAACGGTCCGATAAAGATCTGCCTTATCAATTGTTTAGATTCCTAAGGCTTCTTTCAATTTTAGATATCCTGATTTACTAACAGAAAGTTTAGCTCCGGTATTTAATATTACTACATGGGCATCTTTCTCATACGGATCAATTCGTGTAATAAGTTGCGTATTTACTATAAAAGACCGATGGATGCGCACAAAATGGTAAGGGCTTAGGGATTGCTCAAAAAAGCTCATAGTACGTTTCTTCAAAAACCCCCCCTCCGCTGTAATGATCTTTACATAATCATCCGCTGCTTCCAAATAATTGATTTGAGTCACTGGAATAATCTTTATCTTATTTCCGTGTTTTACAACAACGCGATTTTGTTGGGAAGGCGATTGTGCGGCTGTTTCTAATACTTTATCAGGTAGTTTGATATTAGTTTGCTGTGTATATTTTTCAATGGACTTACTAAACCTTTCTTTGCTAAAGGGTTTTAGCAAATAATCAACTGCATCCGTCTCAAAAGCCTTGATTGCAAATTCATCATAGGCCGTTGTAAAAATTACCGATGGCGGATTTTCTATTAGTTCGAGCATTTCAAAGCCATTTATCTTAGGCATTTGAATATCGAGAAAAATTAGATCCGGTTCATGTTGTTGGATTGCTTTCATTCCTTCAAATCCATCATTACATTCAGCAACCAGTTCAATAATCTTATAGGACTGCAGATATTCTTTTATAATACTCCTTGCCAGCGGTTCATCATCGATTATTATTACTCTCATTTTAGTTGTGGTATAAGTATAGTTGTAATAAAAATATTTTCACTTACCCGTGTGCTTAAAAGATCGTGCCTTGCAAATAAAAGAAACAATCTCCTTTGAATAGAGGATAAACCAAAACCAGTTCCCTGAAAGGGCTGTGATGTTTCGGGATCAAAAGGGTTTTGCAGTTGAATCTTTAAGTAGTCATTTTCTACCGTTGCATTAAGAGTTATTAGTACTTCGCCTATAGTATCGTATAACCCAAACTTGATAGCATTCTCTACCACAGGCTGCAATAATAAGGCGGGCAATTTGTATTGTGAGATCTGATCACTGTAAATAATTTCGGTTTGCAGGCGATGGCCAAAACGAACTTTTTCGATCTCGAGATAAAGGCGCAGATACTGAATTTCTTCCTCCAGGCTACTCCAGTTCTGATCATCTTTTCTTAAAGTACCTCGTAAAAACTCACTTAACTGCTGTATCATGTGCCTTGCTTTTTCTGGCTGGCTACCTGTAAGTGCGCTGATTGAATTTAAACTATTAAATAAAAAATGCGGCTGCAGTTGTTGTCTCAATTTAAACAATTCAGCCTCTTTTGAAAGCCTTTCCATATCAATTTTTCTCTCGTTCATTGACTGCTCTTCTTCCTGGGTAAATAGCAGCAAACACATCATTGACATACAAGCTATGAGCAAAAATATAAGACCAAAACGTATACCTCCCGATTGACGAAATAGCTGCCAATAATGTTCATCATTTTTAAAAGCCCATAGTAATAATCCTTTTGCTATGAAATAGCAGATAAGGCTTAAAGCGAAACTAATCGTTAATACATACCAATACTTTTCGATGCGAGGCAAATAAAATCGCATGTTATTAAAAATAAGCAGGCAGCTGCCTGTAAGCAATAGATTATTTATTAATGCATCCAGAACAATTTGTACAGCAGGTAAGTTGAAGTTATTCAAGAGGCTTGTGAGCATAACAGAATATATTATGCTGATAATTGTCCAGGAAATAATAGCTGCAAAAAGCAGCTTATTCTTAGGAGATGCTTTAATGTTCACGACATTTAATTTAATGGGAAACATTTCTGCATGCTGTTTTCAAAAATGTGTGAAGCTCTTTTCCTGGTAACACGAATATATTTATCTGCTTCTTCTTCTTCGCAAATACGGGAATACAATTCTGCACCGTCAATTAACTCACTTAAGGGATGAAGTTCTGACACATCAATAAATTTCCAGAGCACAGGTTTTTGAGTATTATTAAAAAAATTATCTTCTTCATTGTGGCCTGTGGTTCTTGCCTTCTGAAAAGCATGCAAATCATCTTCAGCATAAACGAGACGGAGTTGTTCATCAAATTGGGGCGTGTGCATTCCGTCACCACAAATAATTCTATAAACAAGCTTTGCAAGATACCATTTCATAAAATTGATTATTTAAGTTGAATAGTTTAAGTTGATTGGTTGCCTTTATTATTAGTAATTGTTTACCTCAATACCACCAAATACGCAGGTTCCTTTTAGGACCATTGTTTTTGAAGGATCTGGCATCGCATTATTAATATTGCGTTTATCTTCGATTCCTCCAAATACAGCAGTCACTTCATTTTTAACATCCCAGTTTGAGGGCACTATTAATTTTGTGCCACCAAAAACATTATTTACTTCAAGTACAATTGGTTGCAGGATGTCTGCCTTTAGAAAGTTGATTTCTGCCCCGCCCATAAAGCTCGTTATCTCGCCACCCATAAAATTTTTTGATAAAATAAGTTTCTTTACACCGCCGAAAACGGCATTGATTTCTATATACTCCGGGGGATCTACACTTTGCTTGTTAGCATCCGTTGGAGTGGAGCTTACGATTGGTGCGTATGTTGCAACTTCATTATCCTGACGCCAGTTCTCACGAAATTTTTTTTCTGAAAAGTGCGTCCAGCTGTTTCGTGGCCGAAGCACATAAATTAATCCGACGGCAACAAGAATTACGGGTGCTATATACTTATGAAGGTTAAACTCAGGATTTAGGCGATCAAGTAGAAAAACCAAGCCAATTACAATCATTATAAAAGCACCGGGATTGTGGAAGTTGCTTTTAAGCCCGGTTATTACTCCAATTGTAATGAGTAGCACGGGCCATGTAAAGACCCAGCCGGGAATGGGTGCGCCCATGAGGTAGGCGAATAGTAACACGCCTGCAACTATCAAGGCTAGACCGGTCCAGATTCGTGGGCGGCCTTTTCCACCATAACGCTTAAAATCATTTTGTTGCTGTTCCATAATGTTGCTTTAATTATTTATAAAACAAATGTAGAAATAGCTTATGGAATACAGCATGCACTTTAGGCTTACATTGCGAAAAAGTCGGTGAATGGCCTAATATCAGGGGTAAAAGATGCCAGTGAGGATCGATTAAATTTAGTGAAGTAGTAAAGCCGCTTCATTCTATAATGGAGTCCTATACAAGACTATACTTTTTCAATCTTTATTTTTGCGGGAATGGGACAAAAAAAATTAAAGAGATTTGCCGAAATAAAAGCATTTTCAAACGTACTGGAATATCCTGACGAAATTGCGGGAAAGTGGAAAGAGTTTTTTAAGAACAACAATGCAATTATTTTAGAGCTCGCATGTGGCAAAGGAGAGTATGCGACAGGGCTTGCGCAGCTATATTCAAATAAAAATTTTATTGGTGTAGATATTAAAGGGAACCGGATATGGGTAGGTGCTAAGTTTTCGTTGGAAAATAGCCTAACCAATGTAGCATTTTTGCGAACTCAAATTCATAAGATCGATACTTATTTTGAGAAGGATGAAGTTGAGGAAATATGGATCACCTTTCCTGATCCTCAATTAAGAATTTCGAAAGCAAGTAAAAGACTTACACATCCACGTTATCTTTCTTTATATCATCAATTTCTAAAAAGGGAGGGTAAAATACATTTGAAGACAGATTCACCGGATCTGTATAATTTCACAAAAAATGTAATTGAAATATATCAACTTAATCTGATTGCCGATGTTGTTAATATTCATGAGCAAAAAGTAATCTCACCGGAATTGCAGATTAAAACACACTACGAGAGCCTTGACATAGCAAAAAGTAACCGTATTTTTTATTTGTGTTTTTCACTACCTGAAAAGATTATTGACGCAGATGAGAAGCTTGATATTATCCTGAAGAATAAATTACATGGAGAACCGCGACGATAAATTTATTGAAGGAATTCATTTCTATTACAACGAAATTGGACAAACTGTATTAACGGAGAAGTATCATCTGCTAAGAGGCTTTTGCTGTGGCAACGGTTGCCTGCATTGTCCTTTTGATTATAAGATGGTTGCCGAGCCGTATAAAAGTAAATTGATTGCAAAAAGAAAAAATGAAAAAAAATCGTAAGCTTGAAACTCCCAGGTCTACAACAAAGCAATACAGTTTCTTTGAAAATGTATATGCCGTTGTACGGCAGATTCCGAAAGGTCGCGTAACATCATATGGCGCTATTGCAAATTATCTTGGTACAAAACTTTCCGCACGCATGGTAGGGTGGGCGATGAATGCGGCACATACCGCAAAGCCAAAAGTACCGGCGCATCGTGTTGTAAACAGGAACGGGATGCTAAGTGGTAAAGCACATTTTTCAACTCCGACGCTAATGGAAGAACTATTATTAAAAGAAAAAATAAAAGTGGAAAACGATAAGATCGTTGACTTCGAAAAATTCTTCTGGGATCCTTATGAAGAGTTGGGCTTGTAGACCAGGCTAACTATAATAAGGCCTTATCATTAAATAAACAACAACACCGGTTACTGCTACATAAAACCAAATCGGCCATGTAATTCTTGCGAGTTTCATATGCCTTGCATAGTCTGCCGTTAATGCACGATAGGCTGTAAATAAGATGAATGGAAGAATAATTGCTGCAAGGGGAATATGTGTGAGCAAAATAAAATAATAAACATACCGGATATTTCCCGCGAGTGACTTCTCTTCAGCGCTTAAAATACCATCGTGATTGAGATCACCATATTTCGTATCGCCACTCAATACATGATGACATATGTAAGAAATTAAAAAAAGAACTGAGAGAATGATGGCACCGAGCATAATTCTTTTATGCAGAATAAATTTACCGGATTTTACTGCTATAAGCGCGGCTACGAGGAGGACGGCCACTATTGAATTTATAAATGCATTTGCTGTCGCAAAAACATGGGGATTGAAGGTCAGATGTACATTTATTTTTATTTCGGCAAGCAATGCCACAGCGACAAAAACGATTATAGAAACTGTCCAGATAATTATTTTTGCTTGTCTGTCGTTGCGATTCAACTCCGGTGCCGGCAACCTACTTTCAACAAATGGTTTCATGGGTTTTTTTTCAGCTCCTTTCAAAAAGCTCTTTTAAAAATTCTTTGAACGTTTTTTTTCTATCTTTTTCAAGCATTAATAAAGGTATGTCTCTCACAAGCTTCTTTTGAGCAACTGAGTCAAATCCATTGTACCATCCTCTTACAATTCTTTCTTTGTCCAGGAGGAAAAAATTCTCGGTATGTATAAAAGCTGTGTCAACATTTATATCAGCAATATCCGCCTTAATTTCTTTAATAGCAAAGTCATAAATGCTGTCGCGGTTTCCTGTAAGCAACCACCAACTGTCAGGATTTACATTAAATTTTTCGCCCCATCTTCTCAGCTGAGATACGGAATCATGGAGCGGGTCAACGCTTATAGATATGAACTGTACGATTGAATCATTATTGACAAAAGAATTTTGCAATCGCTTCATCGCTTTTGCCAGCTGCGGACAGATGGTGGGGCAGCGGGTAAAAAAAAAGTCAAGAACGATTATTTTTCCTTTTAAATCATTGAATGAAACGTTGTCTCCAAATTGGTTGACGAAATGTATGTTATCAACATGATGCCAAAGCGTATCAGTTGTCGTCTTTCCGTTTTTTTCAATAACATTTACATTGTCATAAAAATACCTTGGCGGCATTTGCACATCCCTGTTGCTGTAATACCTTACCAATACATAGCTCACAAGAGGCAATAGAATGGCAAGCATCAGAGCAAGAATTGATTTTTTATTCATGAACTTTTCTTCTAAAACAAAATTAGCCATCACATCCCTGTGACAGCTAATTCAGAATATTTTATAACTTTTATTTTTATCAATTTTTTTCACCTTTCTCCATCGCGGGTACTTTACGGTGTTCAACCTTTTCCGTAGAAGGATGACTTCCAGCATCAGTATTTCTTAAAATTTTCCAGCTGTTACCATCATATAAAAATGCGATAATAAACCATATAAATAATGTTGCGGGTACCGCGATGGTCATTATAAGATTTCTTATCTCATCGCCGAGATGCATAAAAATTGAGATAATGTAAAAAGCCTTTGCCAATGTGAGTATGCATACAATACCCTTAAAGATCAAAACCAGAAACTGATTAGGATCTTCGCCTTTGTGTATCGTATATATAGATAAGCCGAGCCCAAGCTCAGCAACAGTAATGATCAGCAGCAGCCAAAATGTTTTCCATATCCTTTTTACCTGCGCACGGTCGTGATCATCATGTAGTGTGTGAGTAGTAGTTTCGTAAGACATATGGTTACTTAAGATTTGTAATTGTTCAGACTAAATATTCGAAAGCCAGTTAGATTAAATAAAAACAAAGAAATACAAACACCCACACAAGATCAACAAAGTGCCAGTAAAGTCCAGCCTTTTCTATCATTTCATAGTGACCTCGTTGTTCAAAATGACCCAGCCTGGTTTTGACAAGCATCACACAATTGATTACGACCCCTGAAAAAACATGGAAGCCGTGAAATCCTGTGATACCAAAGAAATAACCTCCAAAGGCTATAGGGCCGGGAGTTGCAACTACAGCTCCATTGTATTCCGTATGAGGGCCCCATGGATTATGACTCACTGTCGTTCCCCATTGCTGCATCACTCCATCCACTAAAACTTCATGCCGCCCGGTGATAAGGTGTGTCCATTCCCATGCCTGGCAACTTAAGAATGCAAGACCGCCGAGGATGGTGAACAAGAGCCATTTTTCAACTCCTTTTTTGTTCATATTATGGCCATCATGTACTGCAAGCACCATCGTAACGGAGCTTAAGATTAGTATAAATGTCATAAGGCTCACAAACGCCAATGGAAGATTTGCATGCCCTGCGAAAGGAAATGCATTGAAGACGTGATTTGGGTCAGCCCAGGCATTTACACTGAAACGAATGGTTCCATATGAAATTAAAAAAGCACCAAATGTAAAGGAATCACTCATTAAGAAATACCACATCATTAGTTTACCGTAGCTAACGTTAAAAGGGCTTTTACCGCCACTCCAGAGTTTGGTTTTAGGGTGTACCAGCGCTGTTTCCATATTACTCTTTAAAGGTTATTGCAAAAATATATTAATTGTTCTATTGTTTAATTACACAATTAGCTAAACAGCTAATTTATTCATCATCTTATCGCCAGCAGGAATACCAATAAATATATCCATAAAAAATCAACAAAGTGCCAATAGGTGCTCATAAGATCTATCTGCACAGGGCTATAATTTTTATTTCTAAAACTATAAGCTTTAATCAGTATTACAACCAGGGCGATTACACCAGCTAAAACATGCAATGCATGCAAGCCGACTATAATGTACAAGAACGAAAACGATACATTCCTTGTTAAGGTGAAACCATTTTGCCACAATTGATCAAATCCTATGTATTGCATTGCAATAAATACGATCCCTAATACCATAGTTACAGCAAGCCATCGCCTGTAGTTTTTCATTTCTCTTTGCCTGAAAGCACTTCGGCTGGCAAGTATTGTCACGCTGCTTATTATTATCACCGCCGTGGAATACCAGAAGATAATGGGCAAGTCGAAGGTGATCCAATTAGAAAGGTTACGCTTGATGATATAAGCACTTGTAAGTCCTGCAAACATCATAACGATACTTGCAAGAGCTATCCACAAAGTAAACTTGTGCGGATGTATTCCTTTTTTTTCTTCTTTCATCAATGCGATCATAATTATAAATTGTCCTTTTGTCTCAATTTTTATCTTGTGATATATCCTTTATCAAACAACAATGAAAGGAATACGATCATTAGATAAAAATATGAGCTGAACATAACTCTTCTTGCGGCACTTACATTCATTTTTATCAATAATAGCACGCTCACGAAAACCATTCCTGTATTGCAGCACAGCAAAATCCAAAATGACACGATGCCACTTAGTTGAAAATAAAATGGCAGCATACCTACGGGTATCATTAGCATGGAATAAATAACTGTTTGCAGCGCTGTAAACCTGGTTGGACCTCCGGCACCCGGTAATAATTTGAATCCTGCCTTTTCATAATCTTTATGTGCAACCCAGGCTATCGCCCAGAAATGAGGGAACTGCCAAAAAAATAAAATTGCAAATAAAACCCAACCTCCTTCACTTAACTGGTTAGTGCCTGCAGTCCACCCGATAAGACAAGGCAAAGCGCCTGGCAATGCACCCACTAATACTGAAATAGAATTTATTTTTTTTAGAGGAGTATACACAAATCCGTATAACAACAAGCTTATTAAGGAGATAAACGCACTAAGAAAATTGAACCAGGCCCACATCATCACGATACCCAATATACCAGCCACTATTGCGAATGTAAGCGCCTCGTTTACTTTCATTCTTCCGGCAGCAACAGGCCTTCCTGCGGTACGTTTCATTAAGGCATCCGTATCTTTTTCAACAGCCTGGTTTATGGCATTTGCAGAGCCAGTAATTAGCATGCCGGCAACGAATAATATAACGACAGAGAAAAAATCAAAATTAATATTAGGAGCAAGCAGGTAGCAAACCACACAACTGAAAACTACCGTGAAGCTTAAAGTAAATTTAATTAACTGGAAATAATCCTTCACCTTACTTGCCATGGCAAATGAAGACGAATTTGGAATTCCTGTTATTGCTTTGTCCATCAATAAAAACCTATTTAAAAAATGCCCCGAAGAATTCAGGGCATTTCGATTTCATTTATTTACAAATTTTGAATTACACCCTTCTCTCAGTGTCTGCTTTCCGAAGGCCCAATCGGCTCAGTTTGAGGAATAAACTCTCTTCCATCTTTTCCGTAGTCGTATGCCCAGCGATGTACTTCAGGAATTTCACCGGGCCAGTTGCCATGTCCGGGCCTTATCGGCGTTGTCCATTCCATAGTAGTTGAGCCCCACGGATTTTGAGTCGTAACTTTTCTTCCCTTAAATATGGAATACACAAAATTGAGAATAAATAGCAGTTGTGTAGCAAACACTATTAATGCCACAACACTTATGAATTCGTTAAGACCACTGAACATTTTAAATGATTCCCAGTTACTAAAATCATAGTAACGGCGCGGCATACCTGCCAGACCTTCATAATGCATAGGCCAGAAGATAAGATAAGCTCCCATAATGGTTACCCAGAAATGAATATAGCCTAATGTATTGTTCAGATACCTTCCATACATTTTAGGGAACCAATGATATATACCTGCGAACATACCGAACATAGATGCTACCCCCATTACGATATGAAAGTGGGCGACAACAAAGTAGGTGTCATGCAAATGAATATCAAGCGAAGAGTTCCCCAGGAAAATACCCGTTAATCCTCCTGATATAAATAAACTTACAAATCCAATTGCGAAAAGCATTCCCGGAGTGAAGCGGATGTTTCCCTTCCACAGGGTAGTAAGCCAGTTAAATACTTTAATAGCGGAAGGCACAGCAATTAATAATGTAAGCAAAACAAAGAATGATCCGAGGAATGGATTCAGGCCTGTTACAAACATATGATGTGCCCACACCATGAAAGAAAGGGCGGCAATAGCAAACAAAGAACCCACCATTGCCATGTACCCGAAAATGGGCTTTCTAGAATTTGTAGCCAGCACCTCCGACGTAATACCCATGGCCGGCAATAATATAATATAAACCTCCGGATGCCCTAAGAACCAAAACAAGTGCTGGAATAATATGGGGCTTCCTCCTTCATTAGGTAAAATTTTTCCGGCGATATAAATATCACTTAAAAAGAAACTCGTGCCCAGGTTACGATCAAATAATAATAAAATAGCCCCTGATAATAAAACAGGGAATGATAATACGCCAAGTACTGCAGTAAAGAATAGCGCCCAGATTGTCAAAGGTATCCTGGTCATGCTCATTCCTTTTGTACGCAAGTTTAAGATAGTAGAAATATAATTCAGGCCTGCGAGAAGCTGAGATATAATAAATAGTGACATACTCGTTAGCCAAAGATCCATGCCTATTTTAGATCCGTCAGAAGCTTCACCTAATGCACTTAAAGGCGGATATATAGTCCAGCCACCGCTGGCGGGCCCGGTTTGAACAAATAAGGAAGAGAACATGACGATGGATGCAGAAAAGAAAAACCAATAGGATAGCATGTTTAAAAAAGGAGAAGCCATATCTCTTGCGCCCACCTGCAGAGGAATAAGGAAGTTTGCAAAAGTTCCGCTCAAGCCGGCGGTAAGTACAAAGAATACGAGAATAGTGCCATGCATAGTTACCAGGGCATAGTAAAATTCGGGATCAAGTTTTCCACCTCTTGCCCAGTGGCCCAGAAAATCTTCAAGTATAGGAAATGTTTGTTCCGGATAGCCCAATTGCAGGCGAAAGATGACAGAAAATAAACCTCCGATAAATGCCCATATCATCCCTGTGATAAGGAACTGCTTTGAGATCATTTTATGATCCTGGCTAAAAACATATTTTGTTATGAAAGATTCCTTATGATGATGAACGTGTGCTTCGTGCCCAAGATCATGCACCACCATCGGTTCCGCATGTAATACTTCTTCGTGATCCATAATGATATTATTTTTAAGTAACCCGCCGCGGCGGGCTTACATTTATTTTTTAAAAGCACTCGTATTTTGTGCTACGGTTTTAATTGAATCCTTTGGCGCCGCCGGAACTTTGTTAGGATCTAATTCAGGAAACGCTAACAGGTATTCCGGCTTTTGCGTTGCCATATATTGATCGAAGCTCTGCTGCGACTCTACAATAATAATTCCTCTCATTGTAAAATGCCCCTTTCCACACATCTGGTCACAGCTTATCTCATAAGTGAAATTTGGATTATTGGTTCTTTCCTTCATTTCTGCAGTTGTATAAATCGGCGTGAACCAAAGCGTAGTAGGTGTACCAGGAACCGCATCCATCTTCATACGAAAATGTGAAAGCCCTACGTCATGAATGACATCCATAGAATTGATAACAAGTTTTACCGGCTTATTTACAACCACGTGCATAGTTGTCGGTTCATGTATATCATCGTGGCTTGCAGCATCGGCCCAATCGATGCCAAGCGGATTTCGCTTTGAATCATCTATAAGCTTATAATTCTTTCTGCCTAATACGCCATCTCTTCCGGGATAACGCATTTCCCATCCAAATTGGTGGCCGGTAATTTCAACTACCTGTGAATCTTTTGGAGCATCTGAGGTAAACTTAAACCAATACTTCAAGCCGAATACAACAAGCACAGTCAACACTATGGCAGGGATACCAGTCCAAATAAGTTCCAGCTTGTTATTGTGCGTTAAATAAAGAGGTTTACGTTTATCTGTTTCCTGGTACTTAAAGGAGAACCAAAACAATGCTATTTGAGTGATAAAAAATACTACTCCCGTAACTGCGATGGTAATGAACAACATAGTATCGATGTTCTTTCCTTCCGCTGATGCAGATCCCTGAGGAAACAATGTTTGATGATAAAATAACTTGTTGCACCACCACACACCTATAAGCCCAAGGATAAGAAAGCCAATCATTAAAAAGCCATTGATCTTATTATTTTGCCTTCTCGCTTTTTCTTCACCTTTCAAAATGCTTACGTACTCACTTGCCTTTGCTATTTGAAAAATAACAAGGAAAATAAGTACAATAATCGCTACCAAAAAAAAGTCATTCATGATTCTTAAATTTTCCTTTTTGATTCACTCAGGTAAGGAATGCAAAGGTACTTTTGAATTGCTAAATATTCTTTGTTCCACTAATTTTCATTTGCTTTTTTCACACAATTTTTAGTGGAAATAATTTGTAGTTTTCTCTATCAAACGCTACACAATCTAATTGGTGGGTCAGCAAATATTTTAACTCTATCAGCCTTGTATAACCTTCTCAACTCTTCCACTTTTAATTCTCCACTTTCAATTTTCAACTTTACTATACATGATGTATAATGCTTTCTTTCAGGAACGGATGATTTATCGCCGTCATTGGCGCTTTTGAAGCAAATCTTCCAACTCCCCACATTATGATCCCCACAAAGCCTAACGGAATTCCAAACTCGTACCAGCTTAAATGTGGATGAAGCTTAACAGTTCCCGGCATTACCATCTGATAAAAATCGATCCAGTGCCCGAAAATTATAAGCACACACATAAATGTTACAATTGTATAGTTCCGCTTGGTGGCCTTCTTCATGAAAATTAAAAGAGGGCATAAAAAATTAATTACGAGGTTCAGTAAGAATATTCCTCTGTAAGGCCCTTGTGAGCGTATCTTGAAATAGATGGTCTCTTCGGGTATATTTCCATACCATATAAGCATGAATTGATCAAACCACAGATACGTCCAGAAAATAGAGAAAGCAAACATAAACTTACCGAGGTCTTGCAGGTGTTCCTTTGTTACAAATTCAAGCTGGCCCCTGTTCTTGAAATAGATAACAAATATAGTCATGAGAGCCACGCCAGATACAAACGTGCTTGCAAATGTATACCAGCTATACATGGTGCTGAACCAATGTGCATCAATACTCATTAGCCATATCCATGGAATGGTAGAGCCAACAGTAAGCCCATAAAGAACAATAAAGAAAGCAGACCAGAAAAGATTTTTTTTCATCCATGCTTTTCCCGTTTCATAATCCATCGTTCCCATTTTATCACTTTGAAGGCTGAGGTCTCTCAGTTTTTTCCCTACGAATACCCAAAGACCTATGCATGCTATGGAAGCAAAGGCATACACACCCGGGTTTAAAAATCCCGATTTTCCTTTAAGCACTTCATCATGAGCCACCATGTCTTTGTCAAGCCAAGGATATATATCAGTCCTGTGTCCGAAAACAATACTAAAAATCACAACGAGAGTGAGAATACCCATAATAGGAACAACTGAAGATATCGCATCAGTAACCCGGCGAAATGCAACCTGCCACCCACCCATAGCAAGTGTACAAATACCAATAAAGAAGGTGCTTGCGTTTACCAGGAATAACCAGAAAAGACTGTTTTGCAACATCACTGCCCAAAAGCGTGTGCTATTTACATTTTCTCCACGTGAACCTGCTGATGGATTTAAAAAAATAACACCACATATCAACGTAAGCAAGCCTATAATCATAAGGCCAGCTGACCACTTTTTATATCCCGCCGGTGTAACATATTGAGTGTCCATTAAGTATTTTTTTTATTAAACTCTATTTTTTTGCAGTAGCAGAATCCATTTTCGCAGGCGTTGCTGCACTAGTTGAATCTGAACCAGCCTTATTTGTTTTTGCCTGTACTGATTTTACATACTGTATCACCATCCATCTTTGCTTGCGGGTAAGCTGAGATGCATAACTACCCATATTATTTTTACCATACGTTACGGAATGAAACATGGTGCCTTCCGGCATTTCAACATATTGGGGTAATGTAAGGTTTGCTATCGCGGGTACTTTGCCTCCTGTTGCCAGCGGGCCCTGCGCATCAATCTTGGCGCCATGGCAAATAGCACAGTTGATATTAAATAACCGTTGCGCTTCTAACATTTGAACTGTATCAAGCCGGGGCAAAGGGTCTTGTACTTGTGCGCTCATTTTATAACCGTTTGAATCATTTGGTAAAGTATATGGAAACAAATCTCCTCTTCTAATGGTGCCTTCTACAGGATACGGAACATAATTTATCCCTTCTTCCTTTAAGTTATTAGGCGCATACGCTTCGTAAGCACGACTGTAGGCCATATCAGGCATATAGGTCTTTCCGGGCTCACGCTTACCGTCGCAACTTTCTATAACCGCCGTCACAGATATAGCTAAAGTAAATGCAAAGAGAATTTTTATTTTTTTCATGTATCTAAATGATCTCAGTAAAAAATGTCATCTTACTTCTATTCAATAAATTATTCTTACTTTTTTTATACTAAGGATTAATAACCCACTTCTTCAGTTTGATATAATTTTTGCTCCCTGTCGTATCGCCCAAACCACCAACCGTCTTCAGCCTCCTGGACACTTATTTCTATGGAGCCATTATTTTGCAAAAAACTTTGTACTTCTGTTTCATTTGTCTTTGCTGTGCATTCAATTACCATTACCATCAGATCGTCCGTAGCCCTGGGATGAAAATGATGTTTTTTAACACCCGGCATCATTTTACAAAGCCAGCAAAAGGTCATTACCATCCCCACAGCAGATAACAATACGGTAAGTTCAAAAGTGATGGGAATAAATGCGGGAAGAGAAAAGTGCGGCTTTCCGCCAAAGTTTAATGGCCAATCGGAAGTAAAGATCCATCCCATTCCGCCAACGGCGATTGCAGTTCCTGTGATTCCGAAAATAAATCCGGCAGTATGTAAGCTTGTTTCGCGTAAACCCATTGCATGATCAAGGCCATGAATGGGAAACGGCGTATAGACATCATGAATCTTATAGCCGGCTCTTCTTACATTTTTAATAGCAGGAAACAAAACCTTTTCATCATCAAAGCATCCTACAACAAATTTTTTTCTCATACCCCAAACCCCTAAAGGGGCTTTGTGCCTTATATTCAAATTGAACTAAGGCTGGTTAAAAATATTTAATTTCTTCCTTCGTTAATGCGCATGCTCTACCTCTTCTATATAGAATTTTTCTGCATCAAGCTTCTCAGTAGAAGTCATCTTCTGCTTATAATTCTCACCAGTTGTTTTTAATATTGCTTTAATTTCTGCCACGGCAATTACCGGGAAATATTTTGCAAAAAGAAAATAGCATGTAAAGAAAAGGCCGAAAGTACCAAGGTAAAATCCAACTTCCCATATCGATGGACTGTAGTAAGTACTCCAGGAGGAAGGAAGAAAATCACGGTAAACCGATGTAACTATAATTACAAAGCGCTCAAACCACATACCCACATTTATCAATACTGACATAAAGAAAGTAAAGGTTACATTCCTTCTCAATTTTTTCGACCAGAAAATCTGCGGCGACACCACATTGCAAAACATCATTCCATAATATGCCCAGCCATAAGGGCTGAAAAGGTTTACACGATTCTGGCGAAAGGCCCACCATTCATATTCGTTTTGCCCATACCATGCTATGAATAATTCAGTAAGGTAGGCGCAGCCAACAATCGAGCCCGTTAGCACAATAACCTTATTCATTGCTTCAATATGGCCTACAGTGATATAATCTTCGAGATGTAAAACCTTACGGGTTATTATGAGCAGGGATTGCACCATAGCGAACCCTGAAAAGATTGCTCCTGCAACAAAGTAGGGAGGAAATATAGTAGTATGCCAACCCGGCACAACTGATGTAGCAAAGTCAAAGGATACTATCGTATGTACTGATAATACAAGCGGTGTTGCAAGTCCGGCCAGAACCAGGGAAAGACTTTCGTGGCGCTGCCAGTGTTTGGTGCTTCCTGTCCAGCCAAACGAAGCAAGGCCATAAAACATCTTTCTGAATTTTGTCTTAGCCCTGTCGCGTACAGTTGCCAGATCTGGCAACAATCCTGAATACCAAAATAATAATGAAACCGTAAAGTAAGTTGATACTGCAAACACATCCCACAGTAAGGCTGAGTTGAAATTAGGCCAAAGCGGACCCCTTGAGTTGGGGTAAGGCATTACATAAAAGCCTACCCAAACACGGCCCATGTGAAAAATTGGAAATTGGCCTGCACACATTACCGCGAAAATGGTCATAGCTTCTGCCGCCCTGTTTACGCCGGTTCTCCACCCCTGCCTGAACAATAAAAGGATTGCTGAAATTAAAGTTCCGGCATGGCCAATACCGATCCACCATACAAAGTTGGTAATATCCCAACCCCAACCAATAGTATGATTTAGATTCCACTGCCCTATACCATAAGTTACCTCCCGATAAACTGAATAAACACCAAATAATAATAGACAAATTGAAATTGAAAATCCTATCCACCAAAGCATGCCGGGTTTAACCTCAATCGGGCCAATAATGTCTTCAGTTACCTGGTGATAATTCTTATCTCCATCAATCAACGGTTCCCGCAATTGCGATTCGTACTTTAGTAATGACATATTCTATTTAGCTTTATGCTATAAATGAAATCCGATATTTTGTTTAGCCGGTTGCTATGATTTTTGTTTCAATTATTCTTTATCATTATTCATTTCCTTTCTTTCTAAGTTGCCAACTTTGTGGTCAGTGTTCCTCACTTTTACCAGGTAGTTCACATTGCTAAGAACGTGCAATTCTTCCAGCACATAATATTTCCTTTCCTTTTGTTCACGAGCCCTTAATTGTGAAATTTTGCTGTTCTTATCATTGACGTTACCAAACATTATTGCATGTGTCGGGCAAGCCTGCATACATGCAGTCTTAACTTCCAGGTCTTTCAGAGGGCGATCCTCTTTTTTCGCATTTAATTTTCCTTCCTGCAGGCGCTGTACACAGAAGGTGCATTTTTCCATAACTCCTCTTGAACGAACTGTTACATCCGGATTTAGCACCATTCTACTGAGGTCTTGATTAAGCTCAGCAGTCGCATCAGATATTATTCCACGCTGGTTATCCGGGAAACTATCTGCCCCATTATAATCGGCCCAATTAAAGCGGCGTACTTTGTAAGGGCAGTTATTTGCGCAATATTTAGTACCAATGCAGCGGTTATAGATCATTTGATTCAGTCCTTCGCTACTATGGTTCGTGGCAGCTACGGGACATACGTTTTCACAAGGTGCATTGTCACAATGCTGACAAAGCATAGGTTGAAAAACAACACTGGGATTTTCGGGATCGCCCGTAAAATATCTGTCAATGCGAAGCCACTGCATATCATGGTATCTCGACACTTCGTATTTACCTACTGTAGAAATATTATTTTCTGCAACGCAGGCAACAACACATGCAGAACATCCGGTACATGTATTAAGATCAATGCTCATACCCCATTTTATACCCGGCTTGTCGAAGGTGGGATACATGGTCGCATCTCTCACAAAGTCTTGCCCATATTTTTGAAGTTCCTTTGTTTCCTCTTCATTCATCTCGCCTGGATTCGCGATAAATTCTGCAAGCGTAGTTTCTCTTACAATCGGCCTGCCCTCAGTAATATTATGTACCTGGGTTTGGGCAATTGGAAAAGTGTTCCCGGTTTTTTCAATTGTTACCGGCCCTGAATAAGTAATTGCTGTACCATTGAATACTGCGAATGGATATACATTTATTCCGGTGCCGTTCGCCGCGGGCCCGATGAATTCCGCCGTTTTATTTTTATTGCTGCTTTGTCTTCCGTAACCTACAGCTACTGCAATTACATTAGGATGTGTCCCGGGGATTATTAATACAGGCAATTCAATTGATTTGCCGGCAGCAGTAATTTTAATTACCGGCTTTTGAACATTCACTTCGTATTTATCAGAATCACGCCTGTTATAAATATCTATGCCAAACAAAGATTTCCCCATTTGGGGAGAGATCATTGCATAATTGTCCCATGTCGCTTTGGAGATCGGATCGCTTACTTCCTGTAGCCATGCATTGTTGGCTCTGCTACCTGTTCCAAGAGATATCTTTTCATACAATACCATTTCAATCTCACCTCCTTTTACAGCAGCGATTTTAGAAGCAGCATCAGCAATGTTTCCAGCGAATGTTGCAGTGCCCATTGTGGCCGACGATACCGGTGAAGTCGTTGCGGATTTGGTTGCAGCTGAATCTAAATTCTCTGGTGTATTATCTACAGCTGCGTTTGCAGGAGCAAGATCAAAAAGATTTATGAAGGACGATTGCGTTGGAAATTTAGAGTTTTCCATTACGCCGTCTTGTAAAAATCTTTCAAAGTTTTGAAGCCCGCCCAATTTTGTGGTCCAGTAATTCCTGAAGTATTCAACATAGTCGGCAGGGTTGCCTGCAATTTTTAAAAGAGAACTTTCGAATTGGCGGGTTTTAAACAACGGGTGAATTACCGGTTGAATTACGGAGACGTAACCACTTTGTGGCTCTGCGTCTCCCCATGATTCCAGCCAATGATGTGATGGAATTACATATTTGCACAGCTCGGTAGTCTCATCCATTTTTTCACTGAAAGAAATTGTAAGCGGGCACTTCTTTACTCCAGCCGCAAACTTATCAGCTGCAAAAAAACTATACGCAGGATTTGCTCCATAAACTAACAAGGCTCCCACATTTCCTGCACCAAGGTCGTCGGTAAGTGCTATAATATCGGCATCGATTCCCTGCCGATAATTTACAGGAGTATTCCAGTCAATCGTTTTACCAACAGCACCGATAGCTTCGTTTATTGCGTTTACTATAATCTGAACATTTGGATCATTACTGCCACATACTACCAGGGCAGTACCCTTATTTGCGCTGAGTTCCGCGGCAGCTTTTTTTACTCCCTCAGCAAGTTTCCCGGAAACGTTTGATGATGTGCCACCGCCTAAAGCGCCAAGCAATGCAAGAGCAACCGCACCAGTTTCTGAAGGTTTGTGAACATAGCGGTCATCGGCATTCGCACCTGTGAGACTGTAACGGCTTTCAAATTGAAAATGCCTGCTCATGGCAGGTTTTTCTTCATTAATCCTTCTTGTTTGCGCATATTGATTTCCGAAAACAACAGGGCTTAACCATGTGCCAAGAAAATCGGCCTCAATACCTACAATTACTTTTGCGTTCTCAAAATGATAAGCAGGTATTGCTTTCTTACCATAAGATGCCTGGTTTCCCATAATCAACCCGCTATAAGAAACAGCATCGTATTGAACATGGCGGCTTCCCGGAAACTTCGCAAGGAATTCGGAAATAATTTGCCTCGTTGTTTGTGATGTAACAGAAGATGTAAGAAGAACGGCAGGTTTCCCGGCGTTTGCAGCCATAGCATCTGAAACCATTTTATCAATTACTTCAAAAGTTGCCTCTTTGCCATTGGCCATTGGATAACGCAAACGTGTAGTATCATATAAATCCAAAACAGAAGCCTGGCACTGAGCAGATGTTCCGCCGTTTGTAAGCGAGGAAAGATCATTACCTTCTATTTTTATTGGCCTTCCTTCTCTTTGTTTTACAACTACAGGTACCGCATCGCCATCGTTAATATAAGTTGACGCATAATAATTAGATACACCGGGAAGCATATCATCCGGCTTGTTTAAAAAAGGGATGCTTTTACGAACCGGCATTTCACAACCTGCTGCTATTACAGCTGCAGCAGTACTGAAACCCATGTATTTTAAAAAATCACGGCGTGGAGTTGCTGCATTAAAAATGTTTTCATTGGAAAGTTCCTCAAATGGCAGCTCTTCTTTGAACTCATCTTTCAATGCTTTCTGCTCAGATTCGCTTTGATGAAAGTCTTC
>JBDUEG010000002.1:0-30642 GCA_040002575.1 Ginsengibacter sp. | reverse complement strand
AACCCTGCGGTTATACTTCCGCCGGTAAATAATCTTTCTTTTTTAAAGCCCTTGGTTTCTTCCTTACTTTGATCAGTATCCTGTGCAAAAGATTTGAAACAAAATAAGAGCAGTATGGGAACTATTAAGTTTTTCATAGTGTAACGTTGATTATTAATTGAACGGACCGGTTTATTATCTAACGTGAAATAAATAAAGTAGCTAATATTTTTATTCTTTTTATCGCATATAAAAGTCGCTAATCCGCAATTAATTCTGCGGGGAAAAATTTTTTTTAAAAAAATATTATCAAAATATTCCGGAATACGAATTGAATCGTATATTTGAGTACGATATAGTTCGTAATTAAAATCAAACGTTATGAAATCATTCAATTTATTTTCCCTGCCCTGGAGTAAATCGCTCATTATTATCACAGTGATCTTGTGTTCAATGGCATTTAAAAATCCTTCAGCAAAAAAACAAGATGCCTCTAACTTACCCGCAAGGATGATCGGAATAACTGATACGGTTCCTAAAACTGATATCAACATCAATATTGATCTAAGTAAAATCTTAGCGGATGTGGATGTAGCGCTTGCAAAAATCGACTTTGACAAAATTGCAAAAGATGTGCGGCTATCGCTGGAGAAAATTGATTTTTCAAAAATTCAAAAGGATATAGATATATCTCTGAAAAACATTGACTGGGAAAAGATGAATAAAGAGATAAGAAAATCCCTGGAGAAAATAGACAATAAAAAAATAAAAATAGAAATAGATAAAAGCATGCGAGATGCAAAAAAGCAGATGAATAGCAAGGAATTCAAACAGTCTATGGAAAAACTGAAAGAAGTAAATATGATCGAGCTGAAAGAAGAATTGAGAAAGGCAAAAATCGAAACGGAGAAGGGTATAGAGGAACTTAAAAAAGAATTAGAAAAAATGAAAGCAGATGCTAATGCAAAGGATGCGGCATCCATTATTAACTTTGGAATTGAAAGAAACTGTTTGATTTTAATCTAAATATCATACTTCATCATTTTCTTACAAAACCGTCTTACCGTTTAAGACGGTTTTTTAGTTTCTTACATAACCGGCCCGGTCGGGAAAATAAGTGTAATTATCTTTGATGGGTGACAAATTCTTACGAGCATAACGTCAATTTGGAATTAAAGGCCTGGCAAAGAAAGATGAACCGAAGGCCGTCTGCTGCCGGAAAAATTTCTAAATCAATCCAGGATAGAATAAACAGGTTGATACCTGCTAAAGTGCATAAGGCAATAACAGCTACAATTAAGCAGATGGTTAGGATCGTATTATTTGGATCAAAATTTACCGTTCCAAGGAAAAATAATTATGGCTCACTTGAAGCAACTGAAAATGCAGTTTTGCAAAAGATAAACACTTATAAAAAAACAGCCGCTGTGGAAGGTGGCATAACTGGAGCCGGTGGAATTTTATTAGGACTTGCTGAGTTTCCCGTATTGCTGGGAATAAAAATAAAATTACTCTTTGATATTGCCGCGAAGTATGGTTTCGATGTGAAAGATTATAAAGAAAGACTGTATATCTTATACATATTTCAACTGGCTTTTAGTAGCCAGAAATTTAGAATAGGTGTTTATAAAAAAATTGAAAACTGGCAAACCCAGGTTACAGAACTTCCAGACGATATTCATTCTTTTGATTGGCAAAGTTTTCAGCAGGAATACAGGGATCATATTGATCTTGCAAAAATGGCTCAGCTTATTCCCGGTATAGGATCTATTGTAGGAGTGATTGTAAACTATCAATTGATAAAAAAGCTTGGGCATACAGCCATGAATGCTTACAGAATGCGCTTAGAAAAAATGCCATCCCGTTATCAAATAGCCGGCAGTTCTACTTAACCGCGATATCATAATTTGTAATACCTGGTATAGCCGAAGCATATAATCCTTCCCCGTTAGGCATAGCAGGCATTTTTGCATCCCAGGCATATTCTGCCGGGTGGATGTTTATACCGGAATTAATTGCTTTATCCCAGTCAATTATCTGTCCTGAGTAGGTAGCCATTCTGCCAAGGATAGATGTCATAGTACTTTTGGCCCCGCGCTCTGCATCCCAAAACTTATAATCACCTTTTGCAACCGCAGCAAAGAGTTCATCATGCTCTGCCTGGTAAGGCTGGTTCTCATTTTTCTTATCAAATTGATATATTAATTTTCCTTTCAGGTCAGTAATACGTGCATTGTCAAAATAAACTTTCCCTTTTGTGCCGGCTATAAACTCATCTACCTTACTCATGGTTCCTTTTATATGCCTGCATTGGCTATTCAATAAAGTTCCATCACCATATTGAAATTCTACATAATGATGGTCAAAGATTTCACCATAATCTTTTCCTTTTCTTACCTCACGGCCACCCATACCCTGAGCGGTTACCGGGTAGCTATCCATTGCCCAATTAATAACATCTAAATTGTGAATATGCTGCTCAGTAATATGATCGCCGCATAGCCAAACAAAATAATACCAGTTGCGCATCTGGTATTCCATTTCGGTCATACCTGGCTTACGCGGACGAACCCAAACCCCATCATTATTCCAATATGCCTGAGCTGATACTATATCTCCGATTGCACCATCCTTGATACGCTTCATTAGCTCTAGGTAAGAGGTTTGATATCTCCGTTGCAAACCAACTACTACATTGAGCTTTTTCTTTTTCGCATCTTCTGCAACTTCCAATACTTTTTGAATACCGGCAGTATCTGTAGCTACAGGCTTTTCCATAAATACATGCTTGTTAAGCCTGATAGCTTCTTCAAAATGTATGGGCCTGAAACCCGGAGGTGTGGCTAATATTACAACATCGGCAAGGGGAATTGCCTTCTTGTAAGCATCGAAGCCAACAAATTTATTTTCTTCTTTTATCTGCAGCCGATCACCTGTTCCGTTTTCTTTTAAAGAATCATTAATATTTTTATAGCTATCATCGAGCCGGTCGCGAAACGCATCTGCCATGGCAACAATTTGAACATTTTGTTTTGTACTGAGCGCCTGCACAGCAGCTCCTGTTCCCCTGCCACCACAGCCGACTAAAGCAATCTTGATTATATCAGGAGAACCTGAAAAATAATTGGCCTTTGAAAGAACAGGCATAGCAAGTATTCCTCCTGCTGCAAGTGAAGTATTTCTTATAAAGCTTCTTCTTGATTGTGAATCTGTTTCTTTATTCATATTGCAATTTTATTGTAAAAGAAGTAAATATTAGTATTATGTATTGTTGTGCCAAAGGGCTTATCGTAAAAAAAAATTCCTTGCAAAGTTCGTAGAAAACAAAAGACTTTTGCCCGTAAAAATAAATGATTAATAAGTATCCAAATACAAAGCAAAAAATTTATTTATTTGCTCTTTAGTTGGCATTATTGCGGGCCTCACAATTCGAAAACCAATGAATGGCGCATCTGCATTCCACCACCTGCTTCTTGGTATTTGCGGGTCCCTCCTGTTCCAGGCAGCATCTGATTTTAACCTGGCTGCACTTCTCAACGCTTGTGCTGCATCCTGGTAATTTCCTCCTTTCAAAGTCCGTGGATGCCTGCTTGTTGGCTTGATAACAGGGTTTTCTAAAGAAGCTTCTGGCCTGTTGAAATAATTTTCATCATATTGGTCAAGTGTCCATTCTGCAACATTCCCCATAATATCATATAATCCAAGATTATTAGGTTGTTTCAAGCCTGTTTTATGATATTTATTCTCACCGTTATTTGCATACCATGCGTACTTACTTAGCCCAGTGGTATCGTCACCAAAAGGGTAAGCTGTTTTGCTTCCGGCCCGGCATGCATATTCCCACTCTGCTTCTGTAGGCAGGCGATAAAAAACACCTGTCTTTTCATACAACCAGTGGCAATACATTAATGCGCCATATTGTGACATACTGTTAGCAGGGAATCCACCTTGCTTTCCCATACCTAATGTAAGATCTATATAAGGAGGGCTTGGCCTTGTGACAGCATCAGCAGCAGGAGTGTTTCTTGTAAAAGTTTCATCTTTAAAAAAGGCATCATACTCATCATAAGTTACTTCGTAAGCGTCCATCCAAAATGAGGAAACCAAAACTTCTTTTGCAGGCCCTTCATCAGGCTTTCTGCCTGTCTCTCCCAGATTACTTCCCATTGTAAAACTTCCGCCTTTCACCGGCATCATTCTGAATTTTAAATCCATTCCGGGAATGGGTTGCTCATAACTTTTAAAAGAAATGGTATCAGTTTGTGCAAGCAACATTCCTGATGAACTTACTATCTGAGTTAGAAAGAATAAAGAAATAATTTTTTTTGAACTAAAAATTTTCATTTAAAATAGGATGTGAAACCTCGTGAACGATAAAAATAAGGCTTATCATTTTTCAATATTGTTATCTGAAGTTCAGCAGCTGATTTTTTAATTATCCTTCGCGCCTTTCTTATGGGCAAAATACTGCATGCGGTTGCAAGCCAGTCTGCATTTGCACCTTCATTAGCTATTACAGTTACGTTACGTGAAGTGGTTAATGCATAACCAGAAACAGGATCAATAATATGAGAATAATGGTTTCCGTTTAATTCAATATATTGATACATATCTCCTGACGTTGCCACTGCTTTATTGTGCAGCAATAATTGCCGATTCATGAATTCATCTTCCCCCGGAAGGTTAATGGCAATCTTCCATCCATCTACTTCAGGTGGTACCTCACCTGCTACTATATCACCGCCTGCATCTATCAATGAATATGGAAACCCTAAATCAGACAAACGCCAGTATGCTCTTTGTGCTGCCTCGCCTTTCGCTATGCCGCCGAGGTCTAATTGCATACCGGCTTTCATCAATCGTACACTTTGCCGTAATGCATCAAATTCAATGTATTTAAAACTTACTAGCTGCCTGGCAAGTTTTAAGCTATCATTTTCAGGTAATTTTTTTTCCCTGCGTGCTTTACGCCACAACCTGATGACTGGCCCCATTGTTACATCAAAGCTTCCAAAACTTATTTCACTTGCACGAAGGGATGCTTGTAAAACTGCAAATAAGGGTTCAGAAATATTTACCCATTCGCCTTTGCCTGAGGTTTTACATAACCTGTTGAGTTCACTTTGAGGCAGGTAATCGCTATAAATTTCGTTGAGAGTGTCTATCATTTTGAAAGTAGCAATGGCTGCATCTTTTGCCCGTATAGAGTCACCACTATAAATCAGTATATTGAAAGCAGAACCCATTTTCGGCTGCTGAAAACTATATTTTTTGAACTGCGCGAACGCACCAACGCAAATGAAAACAAATAAGAATGTTATTGAAAGTTTAATTTGAATGGCTTAAATTTTAGCAATCTTGTTATAACTAACGGCAATCCCTTTTATAAGAGAAGAACTAAAGCCCCTGTGTTCCATCTCATTCAGGCCGGCAATCGTGCAGCCTTTAGGAGTTGTTACCTTATCAATTTCCTGCTCCGGATGGGTTCCTTTTTGCAGTAATAATTCAGCAGCACCTTTTACAGTTTGAGCGGCAATAATGTTAGCCGTGGCTACATCGAAACCAATTTCAATTCCTCCCTGGATGTTAGCACGGATGTAACGCATTGCGTATGCTGTACCACATGCTCCGAGTACAGTTGCAGCATCCATTAACTTCTCATCTATCACTGTCACCTTGCCCAGCGTAGCAAATAATTTTTTTACGAAATTAACCTGTGTTGGCGCAGCACTATTGAAACTTAAGCAAGTCATACTTTCTTGTATAGCTATTGCAGTATTGGGCATTGCCCTAAATACAGGCATCGCTTTTAAGTTTATGAGCTCTTCAATTTCTGTTATTAAAACCCCGGTAATTAATGAAACTAAAAAGTGCTTTGATGTTAGCTGGTTTTTAAAACTGTTTATAACATCACTTACCTGGTAAGGCTTTACCGCAAGGATTATCAATTCACTTTTGCGAACGGCTTCAGCATTCTCTGATGTAATATGAACTCCTTTGTCGCTAAGGTGTTGAAGAGTATCAACCTTTCTTTTAGTAATAATAATATCTGACGCCTTGCAAAATTTGCTTTTCAGTAAACCTTCAGCAATTGCAGAGCCTAAATTTCCGCCGCCAATAATGGCGATTTTTTTACTCATGAGATTTTAGTTGCAAATTAAAATAATTCTACTGCGATACTCAATAATTCTGATTCCCAGGGCTGGTACATGAAAATCATTATACTAGTATTAAGTTAACTGTACTACGGCAATGCAATTATTTCCTAGTAAGCACCAGGCATACGAAGGTCAATACTTAGTGGTTTTTGTGCCATCGTGGGATATTGACAATGTATGCTTAAACATAACACCAGGCGTGGTGTACGCTAATTTAAGTATTAACCAAAAGTATAAAAGAAATAAAGAGTGTAATTAACAGCACAAAAATCTTGAGACTAAAAAGTTGGGCAAAGCACCTGTTTTCTGTCTCCATTAAATTCATTATAAAAGCCTCTCTTTAGCAAATTAAATTCAGATGCCCCCAGGGAATGATTGAAATTCTTAAGTGAGGATGTTGTTACATCGTAGCTGAAAGTAAAGCGAATATTATTTATCTCCAGGCCAACCATAGGCACTATTGCATCCTTAAAACGATAATACATCCCGCCGATTAATTGCTTGGAACCGTCTCCTGATAAATTATATGCGCCATTAAGTCCAAAGACCAGTTCGCTTGCTTTTGCTTGTGTGGTATAATAAATATTTGGATTAATAATTACATTGTCATTTACTTTATAAATGCCATTAAGAAAAGCAATTTGTCGCATTGAAATTCTGTTATCGTTTAAATTATCTTCTTCAAAAAAAGATTCTTTCGGACGATTAACATGGTGAATAGAATACCCTGCATTTATATAAATATCTTCCGTAGGAAAATAGGCATAGTTCATTCCAACCTGTAAGTCAAAGTAACTAACATTGTTATTTGCGAGCATTGCTGAAGTAGGTTGCGTTCCATCAAAAAATTTACCATCAAATTGATCAGGGAAAGTTAATTTGGTTTGATCAATTCTTTTATTCGCCCACCCCACATTGAAGCCTGCACTAAGTAAACTGCTTAAGCCAAGCTGCTGGTGGTAGGCAATAGATGCATACGCTTTTGTAGATGTAAGGCTGCCGGTTCCTGCTACATCACGTAAAATAACGCCTCCTAATCCAAGCCAGCCTGTTTCTATTCTATTTCTAAATACCTGTGCATCGCCATATACACTTATTGTTTTATAAGGAACTGCCAAGATATTCGAATATTGATTTCTGTAAGATGCGCCTAACCTGTAATCGGCATCAGGAATAAACCCGGTGTTAGCAGGGTTGGTAAGTAATGGGTTATTGAAAAATTGTGAAAAATGCAGATCCTGTGCTTTGCTGTTTGTCAAAATAAAACAGGCAATTATTGCTGCCAGATATATTTTGATAGGTTTTGTTTTAATTCGTGTTATCATGAATAATATTATTATCGTAGTAATGTAATATCACCCGTCTTTCTGAATTTTTTTCCATCAGAAAAAGTTACGTCTAACGTATAGGTGTATACGTCTATAGGCTGTAATTTTCCATTAAATGTACCATCCCAGTAACTTTTTCGGTTATTAGTTTCATATACTTTTTGGCCCCAGCGATTATATATCGCCCAATGCATTTGTGAAATTCCAAAACCTTCCACCTTAATACGGCTATTAACTCCAAAGCGGCCTGGTGTAAATGCTGAAGGCACATCAACAAGCGGCCTTATAAGAGCCTGTACGTTCATACAAGTATCATCAGTGCACCCAGCAGCATTTGCAGCACTAAGGCATACTTTAAAAGTCGCAGTAGCTGGAAAGATATGCGATGGGTTCACATCTGTACTTGTATCCCCATCTCCAAAATCCCAGGTATATTTTGTAGCACCAATAGATTGATTCACAAAGTTGGTGAATTTATTTTCCACCGGCGGATTAGGATTATAAGAAAATGATGCAAAAGGTATCGAGCTCACTGTGATTGAAAAAGATGTTGAATCAATCTTATTACAAGAAGTCGAATCAAAGGCGAATAATTTTACCAAATAACTTCCCGGATTAGGATACAGATGAGAAGGATTATCCAGGGTGGAGGTAGCGCCGTCCCCAAAGTCCCAGAAGAAATTGAGCCCTCCTAAAGAGTTATTTACAAAGGCAGCA
The DNA here is from genome assembly GCA_040002575.1 of Ginsengibacter sp. GTDB lineage: Bacteria > Bacteroidota > Bacteroidia > Chitinophagales > Chitinophagaceae > Ginsengibacter. The sequence continues at coordinate 22,460 of JBDUEG010000002.1, read as the reverse complement.
TCATAAGGTATACATCCCGCCGCGGGAGTTGCGAAAAGAGCCTTAACCTGCGGAGAAAGCCTTACAGTTTTTACAGTGTCTTCCGGTGAATTACAAAAAGTACTGTCATTAATCGTCAGCTTTACCAAATAAGTTCCGGGCCCTGCATAAGTATGAGTTACCGGCGGAGCCTGGCCCTGAACAACCGGTGGCATGTTGTCTCCAAAATCCCAGGTGAAAGTATTGGGATTAAATCCTCCAACTGTAGCAGTTGAAGTGTTTGTGAAACTATAACTCAGGTTTGTACACGGCGGTAATTTATTTGAAATAAAATCAAGGAAAACCTTGTTGCTGCCAACTTTAATAGTAGTATAAGCTGTATCGGAAATATTACAGGTTGTGCTGTCAATAGATATTAATCTAACCTTAAATAAGCCGGTGGAAGTATAGATATGGTTTGAATTAGCTGCAGTAGTGGTGTCACCAGAACCATCGCCATAATTCCAATAGTAGAGCTTACCTCGTTGCAAAGTATCACTAAAGCTTACGGTAAGTGGCACACATCCCACCGTATCAGCTACACCATCGATTGATGCACGCACACTTGCCTGCACCCCCGCAAAGTTCATTTCAATTTTAAGCATCCCAAGGTTACACTTGGCATTGCTTCCTACGGCCGCGTTTTTAGTTGACCACGCGCCGGGAGTGCCGGGAAAAGATACCTCTTTGAAACAGTTCGCACACATTGCCTGGTATATCACTCCATTTCTATCGAAACGGCTTGTACCGCCATCAACATGATCACCAAAAGTTTCAGGATTAGTAACCCCTATCGGTGGATCATTCTGCCCAAAGAAAGTTCCATAAAGTTGCGATGCTGCATCCTTCTTAAGAACGAAAAAATAAAAATCACTACCTGAAGGATCTGTTTGTCCTTTGATAGCATTAGCAGTCACAGGCATCCCTTTGGTGTTACCATTTGAAAATCCGTTATTAGATTTTCCTCCCCATCCTGATACATAAACGTTTTCGCAACGATCAACCAAAAAAGCAGTGGGAGATATATTAGGAATGCCAGAACCCGATCCAAATACTGTAGAATAAATATAGTCACTAAGGTCCGGCTGCAGCTTCGAAATAAATTGACCTGAGTTTGCATTAGAATAAGCCGCATTTTTTACAAGCCATTTTCCATCGGTAGTGCCCATCACATAAATAAATCCAAATTTATCAGTCTCAATTCCATAGACCTGGTCGGCCGATGCTGTGCTTGTTCCGAGGTAGGTGCCACTTATTGCAGTAGTGCCTGAGTTATTTAATTCTATTACAAAGCCATCACAGGCACCTCCTGAGTAGGCTGATTGAATTACACCCGATGAAGAAATACCTTTTAAATCATCACTCGCAGTACCACCTGCTACATAAATATTATTATTGGTACCTATCGTGAGGACGTAAGCCGCGTCATTCTCTTTACCTCCAAGAAAAGTATTAAAAAGAAGCGTGTTACAATTGGGATTTAATTTTATCACTACTCCATCCTGCTTCCCTCCTATTACAGTTTGAAATGCTCGCGGGGTAACAGCTTTACTGTAATCCGCCGATTGTGTGCAGGAAGCCAGATAAATATTATTAGCTGCATCAAGTAAAACTTCACTTCGGGCATCGTCTCCATAATTACGCTTTAGAGAATTTAAAGTTGGACTTGCAGTCTCATCCACTATATTCACCCCATCGTTTTGCGTACCACCAATTCTTACAGAGCCTATTATACCATTTCCTGAAGCATTTAATTTTGTAACAATAATATCCCATTGCCCTCCATCTCCAAAAACAGGCGCTGTTACAGGATAATCTGAAGATTTAGATCGGCCTGCAATAACAAGATTTCCCTGCGGATCAACAATTAAACTGTGAGGCTGATCTTCAGCGCTTCCACCCACATAAGTAGCGTACACCCGGTTGCTTCCATCAGGGGTTAGCTTTATAATAGAAATATCAAAAGCACCTTGAAACGCTTCCTCATAAGCGCCTGTAGAGGCTGGGAATCCGCTTCCCCAGGCGATACCACCACCGTAAAAACTACCATCCGGGCCATAAGTTGCTGTGAATCCCCAGTTGTCTGCCGTGCTTCCGGAATAGCTGAAAAAAATCTCTGTGGGATCAATAATTAATGTCTTATCAGGGGAATAGTTTTTTACCTTGAACTTTACTATGTCACCCTCTAACACATACCGGCAGTCAAGTTCCTGCCTTTTATTATCAATAACCTGGTAAGTATATGGAGAAAGCTCCTTGTTGTCACCAAGTGTAGTTGATATCACAAGCTCTTTATTCCGAATAGAAATTTTATCTGCACCGTTATACTTCATTGCGATCTTATTCGGGTCAGCTCCCGGATGTATGATGAAGTCATATTTCAAATTGCTTCCTGCATCGGAATAATAGCGTACATCAATTCCGGGGTAAACATCTTTATAAGTTACCCCTTTATATATGCGGCAATCGGTTGCCCATTTACTCTTATCATTTCCAATAAAATAGTTATTGACTGTCGGGATCGCTTTGTCAGGGATTATTTGAGCAGTTTGAGCATTTACGAAATTAACAGCGTAAGCATGAGAACGGATTTTACTGCCAACGCCTTGCTTTAACTGAGTCTCGGAAATTTCTCCATGGCGCTTCGCCTTAAAACCTTCTACATCAGAAAGATTATTTTGGGTAACGGTGAAGCCGTTTTGACGTAGATAAAAAGAACCACTGCCGGCAAGGCTCATAAATTTTACTTCTCTATTCCACTGGCCTTTATTCTCTATAAATTCAATTTGTGAAAATGATTTTAGTGCCAAAAAAAATGTTACGGCTGTAATCAGGAAGTAAGGGTATACGGATTTACAAATTCTCAAGGCGCTGATTTAATCTGTGAATACAATATGTTTAAACAGGAATTAAAAAGGGATACGGTACTGAAATTAAATTTACGAAAGAATTGCATTAGTAGGTTGAAAATTCATTACAATAAATTCATTTAATACGTTATTAACATAGAATCGGAAATATAGTTAAGCTATTTTACTCCAAACCGTTTTGCCCTTTTGAATTTGAAGATAATTGCCCAAACAACTATTCTCTGCGGATAAAAGTTCCGGGTCGGTATTAATGATATTCTCTGCAACTATCCGGGCTTCTTCCAGCATTTTTTTATCTTCAACAATATTGGCAAGTTTAAAATTTAGCACACCGCTTTGCCTGGTCCCTTCCACATCACCAGGGCCCCGTATTTCAAGATCTTTCTCTGCAATTTTAAAACCGTCATTTGTTTCGCACATAATCTTCAGGCGCATTTTTGCTTCCCGTGACAGCTTAATCTTTGTCGAAAGTATGCAGTAGCTTTTCTCACTTCCCCTTCCAACCCTTCCCCGCAACTGATGAAGTTGAGGAAGCCCGAATCTTTCAGCACTTTCAATAAGCATAACACTTGCATTGGGTACATCCACACCTACTTCTATTACCGTGGTGGAAACCATAATGTGGGTATCGCCGTTTACAAACCGCTGCATATTTGTTTGTTTCTGTGCTGACTTTTGCCTTCCGTGGACCATACTTATATAAAATTCCGGCTCAGGAAAAAAAGCTTTCACTTCTTCATATCCTTTCATCAGATTTTCAAAATCAAGCTTTGCAGACTCTTCAATTAAAGGATAAATCACATATGCCTGCCGGCCTTTCTTTATTTCACTTTTAATAAAATCCATTACCTGCGGCCGCGAATATTCCATGCGATGAACAGTGGTTACCGGTTTTCTTCCAGGAGGCAGCTCATCCATAATGCTATAATCCAGTTCTCCATAAGCGGTAAGCGCCAGCGTTCGTGGGATAGGCGTTGCCGTCATTACCAGAACATGCGGACTAATGTCATTTTTTTTCCGCAGCCTTGCCCGTTGTGCTACTCCAAAACGATGTTGTTCGTCAACTATAGCGAGTCCAAGATTTTTGAATTGAACTGAATCTTCAATGACCGCATGAGTGCCTATCAAAATATGTATGTCCCCACTAACACAGCCTTCAATTATTTCCCTCCTCTCCTTTATTGCTGATGAACCTGTAAGTATTTTTATATTTAACGGAAGATTACCCAGCATAGTTGCCAGGGTCTTGAAATGTTGCCGCGCTAAAATTTCAGTGGGCGCCATAAAGCAACTTTGATAATTATTGTCGGCAGCAATAAGCATGCTCATAAGTGCGACCATCGTTTTGCCACTGCCGACATCACCCTGCAGTAAACGATTCATTTGTCTTCCGCTTCCTGCGTCTTTCCTTATTTCTTTTATTACTCTTTTCTGCGCATTCGTTAACTCAAAGGGAAGATAATGGTTATAAAATTCGTTAAAATAGTTGCCCACATTTTTAAACAAAAGGCCCTTTGAAGACGAATGACGCCTGAACCTAAGTAACCCCATGCGCAACTGTGATAAAAAAAGTTCTTCAAATTTTATTCTCTTCGTGGCGTTTAAATAGTCATCACTGGAGGTTGGGAAATGAATATTACTAAAGGCGCCATACCTGCTTATTAACCGATAATTTGAACGAACGTTTCCAGGTAAATTTTCAGGAATATCTTTCTCACGTAACATTTCTAAAAGTACACTCGTGAGTTTGGCTATTTGTCTTCCTCCTAACCCCCTTGCTTTTAGTTTTTCTGTACTCGGATATACTGGCTCTAAAAATGATTGAACATCAACATTTCCATCAGTAACCACTTCCATTTCCGGATGTGTTATCTGGGGATTGTTCATAAAAAGACCGGCTTTGCCAAAGACCCGAAAAATTGATCCAATCTGTAACGTCTTTTCAATCCAGTTAATTCCCTGGAACCACACCAATTCAACTTCTCCTGTGGCATCACGTAGCGTCGCTACTAACCTCTTCCCACTCTTTTGCCCCATTATTTCTTTTGATACAATTTTTCCTAAGACCTGCACATAATCGGAGCCCGGATTGATTGAGCTAATGGAGGTTATTTGAGTTTTGTCAATATACCTGAAAGGAAAATATTCAAGCAGGTCACCAAATGTAAAAATCCCTGCTTCTTTTTTTAAAAGATCCGCCTTTTGAGGACCTACTCCTTTTAAATATTCGATCGGACTACTTAATATAGAAGATGTAGTAAGTATAAATTTTTTTTACAAATATAATAAAGAGGCGTGCGATAACTATCCGATCATTATAGGATATGTTACGCAATACAAGACAAAACCTTAAGCACCACGAATCGTATATTTGAAGGGCAGACAGTACACTTTATACGTTTTTTTTCTTTTAGTACATGATAAAATATATTATAAGCCGATTTAAAAAATACGTTGAAGAATTTAAACTTTTTTCACTTGAGGTGTTGGTGTTGGTAGGCATTTTTGGAAGCGCTTTAATAGCATTCATTTTCATTGCGAGAAATGTTTTTCTAAATCGTACCCCCAGTTTTGATGAAAAAGCATTTTCCTTTATAGCAGACCGGGTCAGTAACATCAATACGAGTGTCATGGAATTTTTTACATTTCTTGGCACTCATACATTCCTCATCCCCGCAAACCTTTTACTTACGGCATGGTTTCTATTTGTAAGAGGAAGAAGATGGCATTCTATTAAGATACCGGCTGTCGCACTAAGCAGCTTATTGTTGATGTTCATCTTAAAATTAATTTTTCATCGTGAAAGGCCATTAACCCCGCTACTCCAGGCAGCAAAGGGCTTTAGTTTCCCCAGTGGGCACGCATTGATGTCTGTAACGTTCTATGGCTTACTAATTTTTATTACATGGCAAAGCAGTCGGCAACTTTGGTTTAAATGGCTGCTATCAATAATGCTGGTTGTCTTGATTGTCACAATTGGGTTTAGCAGGGTTTACCTCCGTGTTCATTATGCAAGTGATGTTTTGGCCGGTTTTTGTGTCGGATTCGTTTGGCTGCTGTTGTCTTTGTGGATTCTTGGCTCAATTGAGAAATACAAGGGTAGAAAAATTACTATTAAAAGCGGTTAAACTACTCACATTTGATTTACTTGCGGGTGGCAGGCAATAAACTTCTCAAGGAAACTGTTATAATAACCTGGCTTTAGAGAACGCTATTTCGGCTTTATGGCTCGCTGTTAATGAATGTCTAAATCTTAAATTGACCGTATTTTAAACCCTCCAAACGTAGAATTACCAGGCGCTTTGAGGTACATTTGCAGTCCGTTAAGAATTATATTTACGGCGTTCGATAATCGAAGCCAACATTTAGTTAGAACTTAAACTTATATGCAATAAGTTTACAAACATCTTAGAATTTAAAAAATTCATAAATGATCAAATCCCTTAGAAAATTTTATGTTTCGCCCGGTTCGATATTAATTTTTTTAATACACCTGCCGTTCGTTTTTGCTAAAATAAAACCGCAGCAAGAGATCGTTACAAATCCTGTTTCTATATCAAATGCGTGTTCTTTATTAAATGAGGAAAATCCTAAGCAAGCTTATGTATATGATAGTCTTAAATTAAATGCGTTGGGCCTTTCTAAAAAAGCTTTTGATAATGCGTTAAAAGGTTTTAATCATTTGATTGCAATGGGCAGGCTGCAAAATGAGAATGTTCTTTCTATTGTCGATTTTTCGCTTCCCTCAAGTAAGAAAAGATTATTTGTAATTGATTTGAAAAATTTAAAAATATTATTCAATACTTATGTTGCTCACGGCCGTAATTCTGGTAAAGAGTATGCAAATGAATTTTCTAATAATCCCGAAAGCTTTAAAAGCAGTCTTGGATTTTATATAACAAAGGACACCTACAACGGCACCCATGGATTTTCTCTCCACCTCGAAGGAGAAGAGAAAGGAATTAATGATAATGCTTATAGCCGGGCCATTGTGATGCATAGCGCTCCTTATGTTGACGAAAACGTTGTAAGAACACAGGGATTTTTAGGACGTAGCCTCGGATGTCCTGCATTACCCGCAAGACTTTATAAGCCCATAATTGAAAAAATTAAAAACGGCTCCTGCCTTTTTTTATATAGTCCTAACGAAGAGTATCTATCTCATTCACGTTTATTGCAAACTTCTTAAACCATAGCAGCTCCTGAACAGGAGCTTTTTTGTGGAGTAACATTCCTTTATTTATAATTTTAGTTTGTTTATGTTGCTTGTCGGCGTGTTGTTATCTTTATCGCACTAATTCAGAAAAGTATGTTGTCATTGGGCGTTTTCGGAGTGGGTCACCTGGGTAAATTTCATTTGAATAACTGGAAAGAAATAGACAATATAAAACTTGTAGGTTTTTATGATCCTGCTGATGATATTGCCATTGCTGTAGCAGAAAAGTATAGCATAAAAAGATACGAAAATGCTGGCGAATTAATGGATGAGTGTGATGCTGTTGATATAGTGGCACCTACAACTTTGCATTACGACTTGTGTAAGATGGCAGTGCTAAAAAGCAAGCACGTGTTCGTAGAAAAACCTTTGGCCAATACTATGCCTGAGGCAAGGGAACTCGTGAAGTTGGCAAAAGAAGCCAATATAAAATTCCAGGTCGGCCATGTTGAGAGGTTCAATCCTGCTTTCCTCGCTTTAAAAGATTATGATCTGAATCCGATGTTCCTCGAAGTGCATAGGTTGTCTCAATTTGATCCCCGCGGCACTGACGTAAGTGTTATACTTGATTTAATGATTCACGACATCGATATAATTCTCAGCCTTGTAAAAAGCAGCGTTAAAAACATTTATGCAAACGGGGTCAACGTGCTGAGCGACACACCTGATATCGCGAACGTTAGAATAGAATTTGATAATGGTTGCGTGGCCAACCTTACCTCATCAAGAATAAGCATGAAGAAAATGCGAAAGATGCGGTTGTTTCAAAAAGACTCGTACATAAGCATCGACTTTCTTGACAGGAAAACAGAAGTGATTAAATACAAATCGCCGTCCGATAAAAACGTATTTACTTTTGATATTGAAACCAATACCGGAACTAAGACGATTGCTATTGCGGCACCGCTGATAAAAGAAACTAATGCCATAAAAACGGAACTGCAAAGTTTCGTTGACGCTATCACAAATAATACATCAACTAAAGTATCAGAAGTAGATGGTTTCCGGGCGATGGAAGTGGCACATTTAATTCTTGATAAAATAAATCGCAATCAGATTAATTGAAATTTTTAAAAGAGCTACTCTGAGAATTGATAAAGCAGATACACATAATTATCTATGTTCTTAGTGATTTCCTTGCTTCGCTCGTCGCGTGTGTTATCTTTTTTTGCTTGCATAAAAATTCAGGAAACGAAACAGTTACATTTAGTATCACTGTTTTTTTGGACTTACTGCTCATATCATTTGGCTGGCTGATTCTTTATCATCTTTTAGGTTCATATAAAAGCATCTATTACAAATCACGCCTTCTTGAACTTCTATCTACTTTCACGATCACCCTTGTAGGCTGCATTGTAATTTTTTTTATTTACCTCTTTTATAGTAGCGGTAAAAATGACATTCGCTACAACGAATTCTTTATATTCTTCATTCTACAGTTCGCTGTAACTTATTGTTTCAGGTTAATAATCCTGTCAAAAGCTCACCGGCAATTGCAACTCGAGAAAGTTTGGTTTAATACACTAATTATCGGTAGTGGCTCACAGGCATTAGAGATATACAAATCCATTCTTACTAACAAAGAAAAAACAGGCTACAAAATTCTTGGCTTTATAAATACGCAACAAAAGCAGCCAGGGAAATTATCAGAATATATTCCTGAATTAGGTGAGATAAAAAGTATCAATAAAACAATTGATGAAAATAACATCAGCGAGATCATAATTGCTGTTGAGGACAACGAGAGATCTGGCCTTGACAAAATTTTGCAGAGTTTAAATGAAAAAGAAGTGAATGTAAAACTAAAGCCTTCAAAAGTAGATTTTTTAAGTGGCGCTGTGCGAACTACCAATGTAATGGGTACACCACTTATGGAAATACATTCAGGGTTGATGAATGCGTGGCAACAAAACATAAAACGATTGATAGATGTACTGGTTTCTGCAATTGGCCTTATCATACTTTCCCCGTTAATTGTATATGCTATCATCAGGACAAGGCTTTCATCAAAGGGAAATATTTTTTATATACAAGAACGGGTAGGATATAAAGGCCAGTCTTTTAAAATTATAAAATTCCGTTCAATGATAAACAACGCGGAAAAGAACGGCCCGATGCTTAGCAGGAATAATGATGAGAGAATTACCGGCTGGGGCAGAATAATGCGGCGATGGAGGCTTGATGAACTTCCACAGTTATGGAATATTTTAAAAGGTGAAATGAGCTTAGTGGGCCCCCGTCCTGAACGAAAATTTTATATAGACAAGATCGCCAGGAATTATCCCGAATATAAAATGTTGCTGAAAGTAAAACCCGGCCTTACCAGCTGGGGAATGGTAAAATTTGGATATGCTGAAAACATAGAAGAGATGATCGAGCGGATGAAGTACGATATTATTTATATTGAAAATATTTCATTGGCATTAGATTTTAAAATAATGATCCATACATTAAGAATCATTTTTTTAGGCAAAGGAAAATAAGCGGAATTATTTAAAACAGCTGTTTAAAAAGTTTGCTTGTTCATTTTCCCTACAATTACTTCAGCTATATTTATTTTTTATATTTGGTGAAATATCAGTTTTGAAAATACCCCTTCTAATTTTTCTTTTCTTATTCCAACTGCAAATCGCAATCTCTCAGCAAGATTATTTTCAGCAACAACTTAATTATAAAATTGATGTAACACTTAACGATGTAGAAAACACCTTGGACGGCTTCGAAATAATTGACTACACAAATAATTCCCCGGACACACTTCGGTTTATTTGGTTTCATCTTTGGCCGAATGCATATAAAAATGACCAGACAGCATTTAGTGAGCAGCTTCTGAAGATAGGCAGAACTGATTTTTATTTTAGTGATGATGAAAAACGTGGTTATATAAACCGGCTTGATTTCCAGGTAAACGGAGTTACATCAATCCTACAGGATCATCCACAATATATTGATGTAGCAAAGCTTATTTTACCGACACCGCTTGCCCCAGGTCAAACAATAAAGATCACAACGCCCTTCCATGAAAAACTTCCTTATAATTTTTCAAGAGGAGGTTATGCCGGTAAGACATACCAGGTTACGCAATGGTATCCAAAGCCTGCGGTGTACGATGACCACGGGTGGCATCCAATGCCTTATCTCGACCAGGGAGAATTTTATAGTGAGTTTGGAAATTTCAATGTGCAGATAACTATTCCAGAAGATTATATCATAGCTGCCACAGGCGAACTACAAAATGCGGACGAGGTTAAAAAGTTGAAGGAAGGTTTCAGATATGATGAACCAGGTATAAAGAAAGAACCGGCAGTGCCCGGCAATGAAACGACAGCAATCAAAAAGAGAAAATCAGCGGGCATTCAAAAAAAACCTTCATTACAAAATAAAAACCAGCTTGCGTTAAAAAGTAAAAAGGTTTTAATTCCCCCTTCGAAAGTAAGGGGGCTTAAAACGCTTAATTATATTCAAACCAATGTTCATGATTTTGCATGGTTTGCTGATAAAGATTTTATCGTCAACTATGATACTATAAGGTTAGCATCAGGAAAAGTGATAGATGCTTATTCATTTTATACACCTACTGGGAAAGAAATTTGGAAGAACAGCATTTCCTTTATAAAAGATGCTGTGAGAACCAGGAGTGCCTGGCTTGGTGAGTATCCTTACAATATAGTGACAGCAGTGGAAGCAAAAATGGGCTTTTATGGTGGCATGGAATATCCCACAATTACAAGTATTTCGCCCATGCCATCAGTGAAAGCACTTGACAATACTATTGAGCATGAAGTAGGCCACAACTGGAATTATGGAATCCTGGCAAGCAATGAGAGAGAGCATCCCTGGATGGATGAAGGCGTGAATACTTATTTCGATAAGCGGTATGAAGCAATGAAATATCCTATAGCAATTCCAAAGGCTGCGAAAAATAATTTTATACAATCCCGATTGCCGGAAGATGCTAATGACCTCGCCTACAGAACTCTTATAGAGTCAAAAGAAGACCAGCCTATAGAGACAGTGTCTGAAAACTTTTCTGAACTAAATTATGGTGAAGTAGCCTATTACAAAACCGGCAAGTGGATGAAAGTGCTGGAAGATTATATTGGGCAACCATTATTTGACAGTTGCCTGCATGAATATTATAACCAATGGAAATTTAAACATCCCTATCCCGAAGATTTTAAAAACATTGTACAACAGGTAAGTAATAAGAATGTGGATTCCATATTTTCATTACTGTCACAAAAAGGGGCGATGGGAAAACCAATGAAAAAGGATACGAGAGTAATTCCATTCATAAGTTTTAAAGAAACCGGAAAACATAATTATATTTTTATTGCTCCGGCAGTAGGTATCAATAACTATGACAAACTTATGATAGGTGGGCTTGTTCATAATTATACGTCGCCTGAACCGGTCTTTCATTTTTTTGCAGCGCCAATGTATGCTACCGGCAGCGGGAAGTTTACGGGAATCGGTAAGGTTGGCTACAAAGTCATGAGCTATGGTCTTGTAAGAAAAGCAGAATTCTCTTTAAGCGGGGAAACATTTACAGTTGATGATTTTACTGATTCAACGGGTAGAAAAAATTACCAGGGATTTTCCAAACTCGTACCATCGATCAGAATTGTATTTAAAAATAAAACCCCTTTGAGCCTGGTTACAAAATCCATACAATGGAAAACCTACCTGATAAAAGAAACGGGCTTGTTATTTAGAAAGGATACCATAAACCAGGTAGATATAATTTCTTATCCAAAAACCAGTAGATATCTCAACCAATTAAAATTTGATATTGAAAACAAGCGGGCGTTATATCCATATACCGCATCGTTACAGGGAGAACAAGGAAAAGATTTTATACGGCTTGCCTTCGAGGGAAACTATTTTTTTAATTATGCAAAAGGTGGTGGTATGGATGTTCGTTTATTCGGCGGAAAGTTCATTTATCTCGGCGATAAAACAATCTTAAAACAGTTTGCAACAGAAAGGTATCATTTCAATATGAGCGGTCCCAAAGGTTATGAGGATTATACTTACAGTAATTATTTTTTCGGAAGAAATGAATTCGAAAAGTTTTCTTCACAGCAAATAATGATTAGAGATGGCGGCTTCAAAGTAAGGACAGATCTGCTGGCTGATAAGATTGGTAAAACCGATGACTGGTTAGCTGCCGCCAATTTCAAGACAGCTTTTCCCAAAAACTTTAATCCATTGCAGATACTGCCGTTTAAAATTCCCTTAAAATTATTTTTAGATGTAGGAACCTATGCTGAAGCGTGGAAAAAAAATGCACCCACAGGCAAATTCATTTATGATGCTGGCTTACAAGTATCACTGTTAAACGATCTGCTCAATATTTATTTTCCTATTGCTTATAGCAAAGTCTATGACGATTATTTCAAATCGACCATACCTGATAAAAGATTTTGGAAAAATATTTCATTTAGTATCGATATTCAAAACTTCAGTCTTCCCGGGTTGTTTAAACAAGTTGGCCTTTAATTATCTTTCAATTAAAAAAATTTCTTGAACATACTTTATTTGCGACAGGAAGAAATTGACAAAGCAAAATGGGATTATTGCATTGATACATCATCCGATGGATTGATTTATGCGTATTCGTTTTATCTCGATAGCATGTGTAAAAACTGGGATGCATTAATACTTGGGGATTATGAATTGATAATGCCTTTGACCTGGAACAAAAAATATAGTATCCACTATTTATACCAGCCTTTCTTTTGTGCGCAACTTGGAATTTTCGGAAATAACATTTCTCAAGAAATTATAAAAACATTTCTTGAAAGTATTCCTGCAAAATTTAAATACTGGGATTTTTATCTGAATAAAGACAATGTTTTCCCTGTAAAAGGCTTTCCACTTTATGAGAGAAAAAATTATGTACTCGACCTCCGCGAAAGTTATGAAGTCTTATCTGCGACTTATTCAAAAAGTCATAGTAGAAATATTAAACGTGCCAAAGACCTTGGCAATATTGTTCAAAAAAATATTCCTCTCACTGAAGTTGTAAAACTTGCGAAAGAACAATCAAAAGATTTTTCGCCGGTAACGAATAAGGACTATGAAAATTTTTCTTTGCTATTTTCAATTCTTTCGAAAAAAAATGCTGCTATTACTTATGGGGTATGGTCATCGCAGCAGGAGTTGGTAGCATCTTGCGTTTATTTTTTCTCTCACAATCGTGCCTACTATATTCTTGTTGGCAATCATCCAAATGGAAGAACTTCCGGCGCTTCCCACTTAATGATTGATCATTTTATAATGGAACATGCCGGAGAAAAACTGCTACTTGATTTTGAAGGAAGCGATATAAAAAATCTGGCCTGGTTTTATAGCAGCTTCGGAGCAAAGGAAGAAAAGTATGCGGGAATTAAGTTGAACCGCCTTCCTGCACTTGCTAAATTATTCAAGCAATAAATTTTCAGCAAGCTTAATATCGAAAGGCGTTGTTATCTTAATATTGTTTTCTTCACCGTCAATAAGATTCACTTTTAAACCGTAAGCTTCAACCACTGAAGCTTCATCAGTAAATTTATCTTTATAATCAATTTTAAATGCGGGTAGTAAAATTTTGCTGTGAAATGTTTGTGGAGTTTGAATCAGTCTTATCTTCTCTCTTTTCAAAACTTTATTGCCATTCGTTGTTATTAGCCGAAGGCTATCCTTGCTATTCACGGCGGGGATCGCATTTCCGTTTTCTATTGCTGCCTGATAACATTTTTTAATTAGACTTTCACTAAGGAGACACCTGACGCCATCATGCACAAATATTATTGATTCTTCATCGATTAATGTGAGACCGTTTTGTACGGAATGAAAACGGGTTCTGCCACCTTCGCAAAGTTTAAATCTTGAGCGGTCAAAATACCCATCAATTATTTCCCGGCCTTTGCCCATATGCTCTGCAGGAAGTACGAGAATAATTCTCATGTCATCATACGCATTGAGAAACGCCCTGATGGTGTAATATAAAATAGGTTTGCCCTTCAAAAGCATAAACTGTTTAGGTAGCTCACTATTCATCCTGGTTCCTTTGCCTCCGGCAACAATTACCGCTATTTTCTTCATCTGCAATAAGGTTAATTAATACAAGCAAGTCTCCCTAACAGGATGTGTTTATGTAAATTGCAAGATGCGAATGTATTTAATTTTATTCTTCCTCTTTCCAGTGCTTTTTATCAATTGCACGGCAAAGAAAGAATCAAAAATGCAGGAAGTAATCGGTTTACAAAAAATGAGTGACCTGGCTACCGCTGAATATGTCGTCACAAAAATTATAAAAGCCAATGACAATAAAACCTGGTACAAACCAGGTGATCGTAAAATATTAATGAGTTGCAAGGCCTCGCTGGTCGCCGGCGTTGATTTGTCAAATATTTCTGAAAAAGATGTTTCTATTGATGGAGATAATATAGCGTTGACAATTCCTCATGCAAGATTAATTTATTTAGATATCAAGCCTGAAGATGTAAAGACCGTGTACGAAGATGTATCGATGTTCAGGACAAGCTTTTCTTCACAGGAAAAAGATGCACTTGCTTCACAAGCGGAAAAGCAAATAAAAGAAAGTGCAGATTCACTTGGCATATTTATAACCGCAGAGGCCAATGCGATAATTTTCATAAATAATTTTTTAAAAAAAGAAGGCTTTCAAAACATCAATATCAGTATGTCTTCAGCCAAGTCTTCTTTACAATAGTATGCGTAAAACTCTATTCAAATATTCATTAGTTGTTCTTTCAGTCTTAGGCATTATTTTTTTATTACAAAAAATTCACTGGTTTCCTTCATTCAAAAATATTTTTGCCAGCCAACCCGTCGTGATTGAGGAAACACCAATCATTATAAAAGAAATAAACACTCTTGCTCAACTCATAACTATAACCTATGCGGATGAAGTAGTGATGGATGAGGCAAAGGCAGGAAAAGGAATTCCGTCAATAATTTCTGCAGGTGCCAGCATGATCATGGTACCTTCAAGCGACAGGATTGTAATAATTGGCCGGGGAAAAGTTTTTGCAGGAATTGATCTGAAAAAATTGCAGGAAAAAGATGTAAATGTTAATGGCGATTCTATTCATGTAACCTTACCCGCCGCACAAATATTAAATACAGTTATTAATCCTTCAGGCTTTGAAACATTTGATGAGAAAGGCGATTGGAACGAGCAAAGTATAACTGCTCTTAAATTAAAAATAAAAAATGAAATGACTAAACGGGCATTGCATCAAAATATTCTTTTGCAGGCAGAAGCACGAAGCAAAAATATTATCGAAACTTTTTTAAAGAGTACGGGGTTTAAAAAAGTAAATGTTGAGATTGCGAAGCATTGATGGGCGAAAGCTTTTGAGGAGCCAAATGTTTCATAGAACGAAAATTACTAACTCCCATAAATCGCAATTACATTTTCACCGTCGCTGCTTCTTGCTCCCCTGTACATACCGGCGCTATTAAAAACCAGGGCACAATTACCCTTTGAGTCAACTCCTATTAAACCGCCTTCTCCATGGATTGCAACCAGTTTCTTTAACACGACTTCTTCACATGCTTCCTGGAGCGTCATGTTTTTATATTCCATAAGGCAACTTACATCGTACGCAGCAACTGCTTTAATAAAAATTTCACCATGACCGGTACAAGAGATTCCGCAGGTTTTGTTATTAGCATAAGTTCCCGATCCTATCATCGGGCTATCTCCAATCCGGCCAAAGCGTTTATTGGTCATACCACCGGTAGAAGTTGCAGCGGCAATATTTCCATGTTCATCACATGCTACAGCACCTACTGTTCCAAACTTTTTATCTTTCATGAGGCCAACAAGTTTATCGCTTTTGTGATCAAGCTGATAAAGATCGCTGTCTCTGATTTCTCTCCATTGATCGTACCTGTATTCCGAATAAAAATATTCATCCGGCTCCAATTTTATTCCCTGTTTAATTGCAAAATCGTTTGCTCCTTTTCCGCTTAAAAAAACATGGCCGCTTTGCAACATCACTTCTTCAGCCAGTTCTATCGGGTTACGAATATTCCTTACACCGGCAATAGCGCCGGCATCCAACGTACTTCCATCCATTATAGCCGCATCCATTTCGTTTAGCCCCTTCTTGGTAAAGACAGATCCTTTCCCTGCATTAAACAGCGGGCAATCTTCCATAATCACTACCGCTGCCTTTACAGCGTTTACTGCTTTGCCTCCATTTTCCAAAACAGCATACCCTGCATCAAGAGCATCTTTCAAAGCCTGCCTGTATGCTTCTTCAAGCTCCGGCGTCATATCACTCTTTACGATGGTGCCTGCCCCGCCATGAATAGCAATAGAAATTTTTTTCATCAATTAAGTTTTAATTACAGGTAAGTTCTTTTGATTAAAATGTTGTTCAGAAGAGTTATTTGCGAAATAAAAAGTCTGAAAATTTTTCAATGTTTATTTTAATAAGTTCCTGCACTCTTCTAACAAAATATCTTTGTTAATTGCTGCTGTTCCAACTTCTTCACAAACGATTCCACCGGCTATATTAGCGATTTCTGCAGCCAGTCTAATATTATTCGTTGAAGCATAAATTAATGATGCAACAGCTATTACGGTATCGCCTGCTCCGCTTACGTCTGCGATGTTTCGCCTGTGAGACGGAATTATATCTTCATTGGCTGCTTCCTGGTAAAATATTCCTTTTTCAGAAAGAGTAATCATCGAAATTTTATGATCCAGTTTGTTTTTCAGTTGCCCGTGTATGTCAGACAGCACCTCAACTGTAATGCCAGATGGTAGAAGATTCAGGCTGGTAAATACTTCATGCAGGTTAGGCTTGAAAAGGGTTACATTTTTATATGCAAAAAAGTTTTTCCTTTTTGGATCAACGGCAGTAGGAATATTATTTTTAAGACAAATAGCAATTGTTTTGTCTATCACATTTTGTGTGAGAATACCTTTATTATAATCTTCAAATATTAAAATATCTGGCTTCTCATTATGGATATACTTTTCGACCTGGTTGAGCAAGTTGGTTTCATCAGTTTCATCAATGTCTTCAGTATGCTCGGCGTCGAGGCGCATCATCTGCTGATTACGCCCAATTATCCGGATCTTGTTTGTAGTTATCCTTTTTTTACTTTCTAATATAAACCGTGAATCAATTTCATTTTCTTTCAGGAGCGATTTGAGCTGTGTGCCCTCATCGTCACTTCCTAACACAGTAAGGATCGCTACCGATGCGCCTAATGACTGGATGTTGAGAGCAACATTACCTGCTCCACCAATTCGCTGCTCTCTTTTGCTTACAGATACCACAGGAACAGGAGCTTCAGGTGAAATCCTTTCTACATTTCCCCACCAATAAGTGTCGAGCATTACATCACCAATTACAGCAACTTTTAATTTGGAAACATCAGCAAACAGCTGATCAAAGTCAGGAGGCATCTAAAAGGAATTTGATTTCTTTTTAGGCGAAACTAAATAATAAATAGGAATACCAAGTGCGGCGATTATAAGGCCAGGCCAGGTGAATTGAGGTTTGAAAATGATGAGTAGTATACAAAAAGAAATACCCATTAAAATATAAATGGCAGGTAATACAGGATACCCAAATGCTTTATAAGGCCTTTCCACATCAGGCATTTTTTTTCTTAAAATAAAAATTCCTATAATCGTGAGTACATAAAATATTACAACAACAAATGAAATCATGTCAAGCAGGTCACCATACTTTCCACTCAGGCACAATAAAGATGCAACCACCCATTGAGACCAAAGTGCCCATGCAGGCACCGAATGTTTATTCAGCTTGCCTGCATTTTTAAAAAAGAGGCCATCCTTTGCCATGCTATAATATACCCTGGCACCGGCAAGTATTAAGCCGTTATTACAACCAAAGGTTGATATCATTATCATGACAGCAATTACATAAGTGCCTGCACCGCCGAACATGGAATTAGCTGCAGAAACTGCAACCCTATCCTGAGGTGCAAAAGCGATATCGTGAAGCGGAAGTACGGCAACATACATAAGATTAGCACATACATAAATAATCGTAACGATAAATGTGCCCAGGAAAAGACTTAGTCCAATATTTCGTTTTGGATTTTCTATTTCACCGGCGATAAATGTAACGTTGTTCCAGGCGTCGCTGCTAAATATGGAACCAACCATACTCGCTGCTATCGCACCTAAGATACCGGTACCAATAACCCCTGTTATAGTGCCATCTGTTCCTAAATTCTTCATATCAAACGCGCCGGACCAGTTTGCCTGCCATACAGCTGGTTTAAAGAAAATAATTCCGGCTATTATTAAACCAAAGAGCGACAAAAGTTTGGTCGTCGTAAATATATTTTGAATCCATTTACCGCCCTTTACTCCCTTAGTGTTTGTCCAGGTTAGAAACATGATTAGTAATATGGAAATAAGTTGAGCGGGATAAAGCTTAAAGAAGCCTACCTGGAATAAAATGTTCTCATCCCTTATGTCAAGCGCCGGAAAAAAATAACCGGCGAATTTTGCAAATGCAACTCCCACGGCAGCAATAGTACCTGTTTGAATTACAGAAAAAAAACTCCATCCATAAAGAAAGCCTATGAGAGGATTGTAAGCTTCCTTGAGATAGACATATTGGCCGCCTGCCTTTGGAAACATAGCACTTAGTTCACCGTAACTTAGGGCAGCAGTGAGTGTCATAAAGCCGGTGAGCAACCATATCACAATAAGCCAACCGGCGCTGCCTACATTTCTTGTAATGTCGGCACTTACGATAAAGATACCAGAGCCTATCATGGAGCCTGCCACGATCATGGTTGCATCGAACAGGCGTAAGCTTGGTTTAAAAGAAGTGGCACTTTCGCTCATAAAAAATCCCGTTTTGATAACGGGCTTGAAGGTAAATATTTATTTAAGATCGACGGATCAATTCATTTTTTATTTTCATTGTATAAATCGTTAAGTCCCGTAATAACATCAGGCGTAATATTAAGTGTTGAATCTTTATAAAACATAAAGCCCGGCTCGTAAGAAAAGATATATGAATACTTTCCATCCTTGTTGTACTCTTTTAAATAATTCTGAATGCGGGATAAAATATCTTCTTTCATCTTTGAATTAGTGTTGTAAAGATCATTGTCTATCGACTGTTTCTTCGCCTGGAGATCCTGCTGCATCTTGTTCATTTCCTGCATGGCAGTTTCTTGTTCCTGCTGGTTCATAGTTGGGCCCTTCTGTTGCAGCTGCATAGCCCTTGTTTGATATTTCTTTTGCAAATCAGCTATTTCATTATTGGCAGCTTCCTGCTTTTTTTCAAATTGCCCTTTTATTTTTTTGTAGTATGTGTAATTATTCTGCAACGAATCCAGATCTATGTAAGCTACTTTGGCATTACTTTCATTTTTAAAGTGCGATGCAGAAATGACGTTTGGTACAGGAATTTTTTTATTACTACTAAAATGAAAATAATACAGTAGGCCAACCAAAAAAATTAAGACAATATTGAGTACAAGTAGAATATTTTTCATTCAAAAATTTTAGGCAGGCAAGATAAAAAAAAGATAGTGTTACCTATTTAAACGCGGTTGTTTTAGGAAACAGTTAACAGGAGACAATGTAGTTTTTTTCTTTAATTTTATAGTAGTCACTCCCCATCTCAATTATTAAATTAGGGAAAAGTTTAAGATCTTTAATTATTGCATTATATGGCGCTCAATACTAGCTATTGTAAACATTAAATAACATTAAAAATTAAAATATGAAAATTTGGATTTTCCTTCTTTAAATATTATGTTTGCAATTGAAAACAAAAATTTCAAGTCAGATTCCAAATTCTATAAAACTCCTGCTCACCTTCGCTTAGTTATTCCAATTACTATAGAAGTAACTATCACCCCCAAAAACACACGCCAATCCTTGTAAACCCTCTTACAATTGATTGTAAATTATTTACTGTTCGTAATAGAATGATACGGTAAGTCGCTCATTTTGAACTGTGTGATTTCTGTTGCGATGTAAAATCCAGTTAAGATATTTCCTTGAAGTAGCCATTCAATTTAAAAAAAGGATTATGCAGAAGAATTGGTACGCAGTTTATACAAAGCCAAATTGTGAAAAAAAGATTGCTGTTTTATTTAATAGGTGGAAAATTGAAAATTTTTATCCGTTAAATTCTGTTAAGTCAAATGTTTCCCGGAAGGTTAGGATGGTTTACGAGCCATTGTTTAAATCTTATTTGTTTGTTTGCATTTCCGAGGATCAAATGCCAAAATTGAGGCGGATTGAAGGCGTAGTGAATTTTCTATACTGGCTTGGGAAGCCCGCAATCATTAATAGTCGGGAAATAGAAATAATAAGAGAATTTTCAAATCAGTATAGTGATATAAAAATACAGCGGATAAAAGTAGACGCTCACGATCCCATACAAATCATAGATGAACCCTCCTATACAATAGAAGGGAAGTTTATTTCAGTAAAAATAAAATCTGCGAAAGTGAAACTGCCTTCCTTGGGCTATTCCTTAACAGCGGAAGTAAAAAAAGAAGGTGTTCCGGAAAGACAAAATTCTTTATTAAATAATATTTCTTCAGAAATTTCCCATACACATTTGAATACAGCGTGAATTTTCCACGTTGCAGTCAAATCAGGCTGGTTTCCTTCTTCCAAAATATCCCTCATTTTTGCAAATTAGATTTCTAAATCTATTACAGGTATTATATATACTGTATACTTGCGCCAAAATCGTATGTCACAATAATAAATGAATCTATTTGTTTTATTCCAAAAGTGTATTTGTATGTCTATGCACAATCTTTCATTGCATAAATCTTTACTGGTATGAATAAACAGTTTGAGCGATATCTAAAAATGACTTTAATCGCTTTGGACCTTATAATATTAAACATTGTTTATATAACGGTTGAATTCTTTCTAATTGAAAGAATTGCATCAAATGACCTCCATCCTTATTTTCAATATCTTATTATATCTAATGCACTATGGCTGCTGCTCTCTTTTTTATGCAGAACATATGCAGGTAAAATCATTCTTAACTTTAATTACTTTACTAAACGTACTGTACAGGTTTACCTTTTATGGGTTATCACCATGTTAGTATATCTTTTTTTCACGCGTGAATTCATCTTGTCACGGCTATATATATTCATTACACTTACAAGCTTTAGTGTAGGATTATTCTTAAATCGCTTCCTATACCTGGGGATTAAACGATATTTTAATTCACGACATCACTTGCTTAAAAAGGTTGTGATATTAGGATACAATGAGACTGCAAAAAAATTAGCCCGATATTTTGAGGAAGACGGGATTAGTACGCAATTAGTTGGCTTTATCGAAGATCGAACCAACCTACATGAATTGTCTCACTATCCCATATTATCTGATATAAGTAATGCGTTGCAAATCTCAAAAGATAATAACGTGGAGGAAATTTTTTCCACTATCACTCCTGAACAAAATAAAGAAATCTACACCTTAATGTATGAGGCGGAAAAAGAATTTATCAGATTTAAAATTGTCCCTAACCTTTCTACTTTTATAAATCAGTCAGTCCACGTAGATTATTTTAGAGACTTGCCAATACTTTCATTAAGAAGTGAGCCTCTTGATGATGTTGGAAACAGGTTAAAAAAACGGATACTTGATGTGATAGTAAGTCTTTTTGTAATTGTATTTGTTTTGTCATGGATGATACCCATATTGGGCTTATTGATTTTCATAGAATCAAGAGGTCCGATATTTTTCAAGCAAAAGCGAACCGGCAAAAACAATCAGCCATTTAATTGTATCAAATTCAGAAGCATGCAATCAAATAAGGAGTCTGAGTTAAAACAAGCAACGAGGAGTGATGTGAGGGTGACCAGGATTGGCAAATTTATTCGTAAGACGAGTCTTGATGAATTTCCCCAATTTTTAAATGTTTTCAAAGGAGAGATGAGCGTGGTTGGCCCACGCCCACATATGATTAAACACACAAACGATTATTCAAAAGCAGTTGATCAATATATGATAAGGCAATTTTTGAAACCGGGTATTACCGGGTGGGCTCAGATCAACGGATTAAGAGGGGAAATAACGTCACCGGAGCAAATCAAAAGCAGGGTGAATAAAGATTTATGGTACCTGGAGAACTGGACCTTGTGGCTGGATATACAAATTATGTTTCTTACAATTTACCAATTAACTAAAGGCGATGATAATGCTTTTTAGAATGCTAAGTTCAACACTTAGTATCTTATTTAAGGCTTTAATATTTATAAAATCAAACAGGGTATATAAATACCCTGTTTGATAAAAAACCATTCTCAATTTATTGTTTAATAAACTTCTCTACATCTGCATTTTC
>JBDUEG010000001.1:0-43187 GCA_040002575.1 Ginsengibacter sp. | reverse complement strand
TGTGGAATGTTCATAACGTTGCTTACATCTTACTTTGTATTTTTATATCTAAAGCTTTTTATGTACCTGCTACAGATTAGTACTGGATTAAGAGTTTTTATCGGCATCTCGGCAATGGTGCTTCTGTTTGCAAGCTTTCTCATTTCATTTATTACCAGCCAGCGTAAAAAGATACAGTATCATAAAAATATGCAGGCACTCTTTGAAGAGCAACAACGTACGCTCACTCAGCAAAATGAATTGCTTGAAAAAAGAGTTGAGGAAAGAACGGCAGAGTTAATGGACCAAAAAGAAGCTTTACAGGCTTCGCTTACGCATCTTAAATCTACTCAATTGCAGCTTGTGCAAAAAGAAAAGATGGCATCTCTTGGAGAACTTACTGCAGGCATAGCACATGAAATACAAAACCCATTAAACTTTGTAAACAACTTTTCCGAGGTAAACGATGAACTTCTTGCCGAGGTAAAGGATTGCCTTGCTAAGGAAAAATTTACAGAAGAAGGAAAGCAAAATATCGAAAGCATTATTGATGCCGTTACCCTTAACCTCGAAAAAATAAAGCATCATGGAAAGCGTGCAGATGATATTGTAAAGGGCATGTTGCTTCATTCACGAAATACAAGCGGCCAGAAAGAACCTGTAAATGTTAACATGCTTGCTTCAGAATATTTAAGGTTAAGTTACCATGGCCTGCGGGCAAAAGACAAAAGTTTCAATGCTCTTATGGAAACTGATTTTGATGAAACGATAGGACAATTAAATATCATTCCCCAGGAAATAGGAAGGGTGTTGTTGAACTTATTTAATAATGCTTTCTATTCAGTTACTGAAAAGAAGAAAAACGAATCTGCGTTAGGACTGGTAAATTATGAACCAAAAATTAAACTGACTACAAAAAAATTAAAGGATAGAGTTGATATCATGGTCTGGGACAACGGTATGGGAATCTCTTCGAAGATCCTGGACAAAATTTTTGTCCCTTTCTTTACAACAAAGCCGTCAGGGCAGGGTACAGGGCTTGGCTTATCCCTGAGCTATGATATAATAACAAAAGGGCATGCGGGAGAAATGAGAGTAAATACAAAAGAAGGTGAATACACTGAGTTTATAATTTCATTAATAATACACAAGATTGTATAAGCTTACAGTTGTAGGTGAATAAAAAAGTAGAAATTGAAATATCGACTTATTCTTTTCTTAACTTATCTTCAAATATGCAAATTAAAAAAGTAATAGTCGCTTTCCTTTTTGTTGCGGTACTTGCATTACTGGTGGAAGGTTGCGGTAAGTGCGATTGCATTACGGCAACTGATCCTTGTGCAGGATTGGCATTCAAATTTGCTACTGATGTGCAGCCAATTATTAATACACGTTGCGCAACCAGCCCCGGATGCCATGGAAATGGCGCTATCAATAGCGGCGGCCCTTTAACTAACTATACACAGATTTTTAATAAGAGACTGGAAATTAAAATCCAGGTGAGTTCCAATAGCATGCCGCCGCCGCCCGATACTCTTTCATCCGATCAGAAAAATAAAATCATTTGCTGGCTTAATAGCGGTGCACCAGATAATTAATTAACCCAAATGTTTTCTTATAAAAAAGAAAATTTTAATCCTTAAGCAATTCTGATTCTATTTTCTTTTTTTCAGCGATCTCATCAACTTTCCTTTTCAAAATTCAGATTTACAAAGGTTTTTATTTCTTCCGCAAATAAATTATTCATTAATTTAGTTAAACGATTTCCAATGAAATGAAATACCATAGCTGATTAATTATCATCCCTACCCCTGATAAGCCACATCTCCATTATTCTTTTGAAAGGCTAGAACTTTTCTTCAAAACTTCTTGCTTACCCTTATACATAATCTTTAAATAATCTTACTATGTTACAAAAATCTACTTATGTTCTTGCCTTTGTATTGATATTCATTATTGGCTCTTCTTCCGTATTGTCTTCTTTTCGTCCACCACAAGGTAGCACCGGCGCTGTTCCGGCAGTAACCTGTAGTAATAATGGCATTGGATGCCATACATCTTTCGCAGATAATTCCGGGGGAGGCAATGTAACTGTAACAGGATTGCCCACGGTATACATACCTGGTGTATCTTATAATTTTAGCCTGACAATCACACATGGAGCCGCTGACAGAACCCGGTGGGGATTTTCTATAGCTGCTGAAAATTCGGGAATTCCTATTGGAACTTTTAGCTCCACGAATCCTGATGCTTCACTAAATGGATCAGAGCTGAGTCATGGCAGTGCGACTGTACCATCATTTGCACCAGTTACCGCCGCCCAAAATTCATATACATTTGATAATTTGACCTGGACGGCGCCTGTAACGGATATGGGGCCAGTTACATTTTCTTATGCCGCGGTTGCTGCAGATAACGCCAGCGGCTCTGCGGGCGACTATGTCTATACTGCCTCGTTAACTTCGTCCGCGTTGCCGATAATCTTATCCACCTTCAATGCAATTATTAAAAACAATAATATTTTGTTGTCGTGGCAAACATCACAGGAAATAAATAGCAATTATTTTAGCATTCAAAAAAGCTATGACAACAGGCAATTTAATGACATAGGAAAAGTTGATGCATCAGGAAATAGCAGCCTTACAAAAAATTACAGTTTTAGTGATAACAATCCTTCCATATTCGAGAAGCCCATTTATTACAGGCTTGCCATGGTAGATAAAGATGGAGCAAAAGCTTACTCTAAAATTGTGAACGTTGTTTTAAGAGCTTCGTCAACCTTTTTAAAAGGTATCTATCCTAATCCTTTGAAACCAGGAAATACATTGCATGTAAATTTTGTTTCCAAGGACGACCAGATACTAAAAGTAAGACTGATAGACAATACCGGAAGGTTGGTAAAAAATACAGAAATAGCAGCCAATAAGGGAACTAATATTTTAGACATCAAAATTCCAGAAGTCTCTTCCGGCAACTACAAGTTGGTTATAAAAAGTAATTCGGGTATTATACAGGAAGCTCTTTTGGTTCAATAATTTTATTGCACTTATATTAAAATAATGATATGGGCAGGGCTTTTGAGCTAATGCTGCTGGCAAAAAAATCAACTCAATATTTCAACAATATCTATTACATTTAGGGCATTGTATGGGTTAATGCATCAGAGATGAAACAAATATCATTTTACTTTATTGTGGTGGTTTTAGGCTTTATGTTATATACACCATCAATTGGACAAAGTACACAGATAAGAGGTTTTAGCGCTGCTTCAGTTAGCAATGTCGACGATAAAATATCATTTGGTTTTAGCGAACAGGATATTCTCATAACTTCAGATCTCAATGATCGTTTGTCTTTTCTTGGCGAAACCGTTTTCCGTTATGATGATCATTCCATAGGCACTAAATTCGGTGTTGAAGTTGAACGGGTAATAATGAAGTATAATATCAAAGGAAATCACAATTTACTTTTTGGCAAACATCATACTCCTATTAATTATTGGAACGATACTTATCATCATGGAAAACTTTTTTACCCTACTGTTGACAGGCCATTGATGTTTATTGCAAATGTAATACCGTTGCATACTACCGGTATCGCATTGCAGGGCCATGATCTTGGAAAACTGAAGTTTGGCTATGACCTAATGGTTGGCAACGGGCTCGGGTCTACAGAGATAGAAGATAATGACAAAAACAAATCAGTGACCATCGCTGCGCACATAAAGCCCGCCGAAAATTTAAGGATAGGTGCTAGTTATTATTACGATATAATTTCCAAAGGAGCTGCCGTTCATTATCATCAGGATGACCAGGAAAGACATGAGGACAGAGTAGTGGATTGGCGGACGGTACAAAATTTATTTTCCGCATCGGTTGCCTACTTTGGCAATAAGTTTGAATTGCTCTGCGAAGGAACTCTTGCCGTAAATCGCACTGATACTACCTGCTATAAAAAAACAACAGGTGCCTATTTATATGCAGGCTATAAGGTCACAGACAAAATAACCCCCTATTTCAGGGTCGATGATGTCCACTTTCAAAATGGTGAAATTTTTTATATCAAAGACAATAGATCCTCTTTTCTTGTTGGCGTCAATTACCAGATAAATTTTATTGCAAACCTAAAATTGGAATATCAATACATGGATTCTGAAATAACTGGAACAAGAAATAAAATAAGTGCTCAAATAGCTGTCGGATTTTGATTATGGAAATTTATAAAATCTTCAAATATAAAAAGTCGTTAAGACCAATTCTTCTCAAGCTTTCTATTGCGATGTGTTTATTAACAATGAGCCTCATCGCAAAAAGCCAGGGAGAAACTCTTACAGTGATATGTAATGCAAATGGCGCTCCCGGGGCCATGAAACTAAACGAGCTGAAATCAGTAATGAAAGGTGAAAGACAGCGGTGGAATAGCGGAACAAAGGTTACTATCGCTCTCATGAAAACTTCTACTTCAATCGGCAAAAATACCGCTCAGCTACTATATAATATGAGCGGTGATGCTTTATTAAAATACTGGCTCGGGCAAACCTACCAGGGAAATGCCCATGCTCCTAAATTTTTTAATACTACTTCCGAGCTGGAAAATTTTGTTGCGGAAAACCCCGGTGCTATTGGTGTTATCGATCAAGCTATAGCTAACAATGAAATAAAAATTATTTCAATAGACGGGAAAACCCAGTTTAGTCTGTAACTTAAAGCGAATGCTTTTACAACAACCATTAAGACACTATGGTATTTTCCCTTAAATCAAAAATATGGCTAACGGTATTTGCTATTGTGGTAATGTTTACTTTTTTTACGCTGTTTTATTTCCCCGCCCAACAGAGAAAGTTACTTTTAAAAAATTATAATACTGAAGTACAAAACCTCGCCAACACAGTTGCTTTAGGTGTGAAGATTGCTCTCACTGAAGAAAATTTCGAAGGGGTGGAAACTGCGATGAAATTTGTGAAAGATGATTCGCGGCTTCTTTTTGTAAGTACCCTGCAATATGATACAATATGGAACGGATACCATAGCAATTACCAGATAAAAAAAACCATTTTTAGAACCTTCCCTGAAAATCAGCATCCCGAAGCTGATACGCAATCAACCAATTCCAAAATAGTAAAGAGTGGACCATTCAATACACATGTAATGTCCGGGGCCATATTGCTTGCTTTTACCACCAAAGAAATAAATGAAAGCCAAAAGAAAATACGATTCACATCCTTAATAGTTAGCGGTATCGTTTTGATTATAGGAATTTTATTTGGTTTACTACTTGCCAGGAAAGTTTCTGTACCAGTATTAGCTTTACGTGACGCAGCAAACCGCGTAGGAGAAGGTGATCTTAGCCAGAAGGTGAAAATAACCTCGGGAGATGAGATTGCTCAACTAGGAACCGCCTTCAACAATATGGTAGAGGATCTGAGAAAGGCCCGCACAGAACTCGACGAAAACAACCTGGCGCTATCATCTGCAAATGCAAGGTTGAACCATACATTACAAGAGTTAAAATCAGCCCAGGTGCAATTAATCCAATCAGAAAAAATGGCTTCTCTGGGTGAGCTTACTGCAGGCATTGCCCATGAAATTCAAAACCCATTAAATTTTGTAAATAATTTTTCTGAATTGAATACCGAACTTATTGCCGAAATGCAAACAGAGATCGAATCTGGAAATAGTAAAGAAGTCTGTTCTATCGCTGAAAATATTAAAGAAAACCAGGAAAAAATTACCCATCATGGCAAACGTGCTGATGCCATCGTTAAAGGCATGCTGCATCATTCACGATCAAGTACCGGGCAAAAGGAACTAACAGATATCAATGCACTGGCAGATGAATATCTTCGATTAAGTTACCATGGTCTTAGGGCGAAGGATAAAACTTTCAATTCGAATTTCAAAACAAATTTCGATGAATCGCTTTCATCGACGGAAGGAAGAATTAATATTATACCACAGGATATAGGCCGTGTCTTTTTGAATTTGTACAACAATGCTTTTTATTCTGTAATGGAAAAAAAGAAAAAATTAGAAGAAGATATTCACTGGACCATAGCGCAGGAAAAAAGTTACGAACCTGAAATTTTAGTAAGCACAAAAAAACTGGGCAATGTTATTGAGACGAGAATTAGAGATAACGGCACAGGCATTTCGGATAAAGTAAAAGATAAAATGTACCAGCCATTCTTTACAACCAAGCCGACGGGTCAAGGAACCGGGCTCGGATTATCGCTAAGCTATGATATTATAAAAGCACATGGCGGTGAATTAAGAGTAGAATCAAAGGAAGGCGAGTATGCAGAGTTTATTATTGAATTACCTTGCTGAATCTTAGAAGAAAATAAGGCGTTTGAAAAAATTTCCTGATTAATATATTGAAGTAAGTAATTTATAGAAAGTGGATTTACCTTATTGACTTTGAAAATCTTATTTTCAGGTAAATAAAAGTTTATCATTTAAAAATTCATATGCCATTAGAACCCATACTTGCTTTCTTCCTTATCAGGTATATGCGAAAAAATTTACGAACTTTTTCGCCGGACCTCGGGTGGGATAAAATTCTCACAAGGGCAATATATGGAGTTGTAATTCTCTTCGTAATTCTGTTTATAGTAGACCACTTTTTATCTGTCGATAAAGTAACTATTTGGATATGGCACTTATTGTTACTTGCTATAGTTTATATTTCTTTCACACTCCCGCTGTTTAGTCGTGTCCGCACAGTTATGGTTGCTGTGTTGCCGCTAATCGTATTATCACTTTCCGGTGATATTTTAAAATCCATTGATGGTAATCTTTATAATCGTATTGAAACGTTTATAGATATCGCTTTTGCCGTTGCGATTACCTGGATGGTAGCAATGCTTATAAAGTCAACCAAACAGAATAAGGCGCTTGAAAAAGAACGTAAGAGAACATTGGATGAAGAGGAAAGAAGCAGATTCATAGAAGCCCAAAAAGTAGAACTCGAAATAATTGTCGCTGAACGCACTGCAGAAATAACAAAGCAGAAAGATGAGTTGCAGCATACACTTACAGAGTTAAAGACAACGCAAACGCAACTTATACATTCCGAAAAGATGGCTTCGCTCGGTGAGCTTACTGCAGGCATCGCACATGAGATTCAAAATCCTTTGAATTTTGTAAATAATTTTTCTGAAGTCAACTTCGAGCTAATAGAAGAAATGAAAAATGAACTTCTCTCGGGCAATACAAATGAAGCGGTTGCCATTGCTGAAAATATCAAAGACAATGAGAAAAAAATCATTCATCATGGAAAACGTGCCGATGCAATTGTAAAAGGGATGTTGCAACATTCCCGAAGCAGTAGCGGGCAAAAAGAACTTACTGATATTAACGCATTGGCAGACGAATATTTGCGCCTGAGTTATCATGGCTTGCGGGCAAAAGATAAATCGTTCAACGCGACTATGGAAACCCATTTTGATGAAAGTCTCGAAAAACTTAAAGTAATTCCGCAAGATGTAGGCAGGGCTTTTTTAAATTTGTTTACAAATGCGTTTTATGCTGTTTCTGAAAAAAAGAACCTTGCAATAAATACTGATGTAATAAATGGCCAGGCTTATGTACCGACTGTTATAATCTGTACAAAAAAATTGAATGGAAAAGTGCAGGTAAGCGTCAGGGATAATGGAATGGGAATTCCAAAAAAAGCATTGGATAAAATTTTTCAGCCTTTCTTTACCACGAAACCTTCGGGGCAGGGTACAGGACTTGGTCTATCTTTGAGTTATGAAATTATAACACAAGGGCACGGTGGTGACATTCGGGTTGAAACAAAGGAAGGTGAGTTTGCTGAATTTATAATTGATCTGCCAACAGAGAAATGAAGTAATAAATTTTTAAATTAAAAAAAATTGCAATGAATGTTTTAGTGGTTGACGACGAAAAGGATATGGAAACATTATTTCAGCAACGCTTCAGAAAGGAAATCCGTGAAAAAACAATCGATTTCTTTTTTGCGAGTTCCGGCGAGGATGCTCTTTATTATCTTGAAAAACACACTCACGAAGCCGTGCTTATTCTATCTGACATAAATATGCCCGGCATGAGCGGCCTTCAGTTATTGAAAATGATCAAACAAAAATTTGAAAATCCTCCTCCCGTTGTTATGATGATAACGGCCTACGGCGATGATGAAAACTATAAACAAGCTATGTCACTTGGGGCAGACGATTTTTTGACCAAGCCAATCGATTTTAATCTTTTAAAAGATAAATTAAATACAAAAATAAATGGCAAAGATATTAGTAGCTGATGATGAAGCGGATCTCGAAATACTTATAAAACAAAAATTCAGGAAGGAAATTCGCGAGCATAAATATGAATTCAGCTTTGCTGCTAATGGCACCGAGGCCCTTATGAAGCTTGAGGCAGATCCCGAAATTGAGATTTTACTTAGCGATATAAATATGCCTGAAATGGATGGGCTCACTTTATTAACTAAAATGAGTGAATTAAACTTTCTTACTAAAGCTGTAATTGTATCTGCTTATGGAGATATGGAAAATATAAGAACTGCAATGAATCGGGGAGCTTTTGATTTCGTATGCAAGCCTGTGAATTTTGAAGACCTGGGAATCACCATTCAAAAGACATTACAGTATGTAAAGCAAATGCATAAAACCATTGATGCCATTAAAGAGAATAATATTCTCAAAATGTATGTGGATAAAACCGTTTTGGATTTTATGAATGGCCGCGAGTTTGAAAAACAGTTAATGGCAAATGAAGAAGTAGAAGCAACCGTTATCTTCATCGATATTTGTGGATTTACAGCAATCACAGAAAATGAACCTGCTGATGAGGTGGTAAGACTCCTCAACAAATTTTTCGATGTAATGGTAGGCGAGATTATAACCCAGGATGGCTATATTGATAAATTTATAGGTGATGCAATTCTTGCGGTATTTAAGGGAGAGTTTCATCTTGACAGGGCAATAGATGCGAGCCTTGCTGTGAGAAGGCATCTCCAGGATTTTCCTCCGCAGACTGAAGTTGCCTCCTTTGTTCCTAATGTTTCTATTGGGATTGATAGTGGAAAAATGATCTCGGGAAACATTGGTTCTGCCAAACTAAAGAGACTCGATTATACGGTAATAGGGGATGTTGTAAATACAGCACAACGGCTACAGGATTTGGCCAAAGCCGGGCAGATTTTGATTTCGGAAGAATCCTGGAACAAAGTGAAGGAGTCGTTTATTTGTCAACAGATAGAAGCTGTGAAATTGAAAAACAAAAAGCAATCACTAATGGTGTATGAAGTGTTAGACTAAATAGATTTTAATAGTTGTTGAGTTAGTTAATCAAATTCAATAGTCGCCTATAGTTTCAGGAAGTTCAGCGGTAGCTTTTTTATATTGATCAGCATTAGGAGCTGATCCATGCCATTCGTGATTATTTTCCATAAAGTCAACACCTTTACCCATTACTGTTTTCATAATAATAGCAATAGGCTTTCCTTTTCCCGTGAAGGTTTTGGCTTTTTGTAAAGTGGTAACTACTTCTTCCATATTGTTACCATCCATTTCAAGGACTTCCCAATTAAAAGCCAGGAATTTTTCTTTGAGGTTGGCGAGTTTCATTACGCTTTCTGTAGTGCCGTCTATTTGCTGCCCATTACGGTCAATTGTTGAAATCAAATTATCAACTTTGTGCATAGCAGCATACATGATAGCTTCCCAGTTTTGTCCTTCATCAAGCTCGCCATCTCCATGCAAAGAATAAATTATGTGTTCATCTTTATTCAATTTTTTTGCCGTTGCCGCTCCAATGGCCACACTCATTCCCTGGCCGAGTGAGCCCGAAGCAATTCTTATTCCTGGTAAATGTTCCGCAGTTGCGGGATGGCCCTGCACCCGTGAATCAATCTTACGATAAGTGCTTAACTCCTTTATAGGAAAATAACCTGACCGGGCAAGCGTGCTGTACCAAACAGGTGAAATATGGCCGTTTGACAGAAAAAATAAATCCTCATCTTTTCCATCCATATCAAACCCTTCTTTACGATCCATTATTTTAAAATAAAGAGCCGTAAAAAAATCAGCGCAGCCAAGTGAACCTCCCGGATGACCGCTCTGGGCTTCATAAACCATGCGAAGGCAATCTCTTCTTACCTGTGCCGCTATCTTTTCAAGTTCCTTAATTTCCATATTTAAATTATTTACAATTTCCATGCGAACGTACACCAATTTTCATCCGCCACAAAGGTCTATTCTATTTAAAAATTTCATCACTTACTCCCTTGTTAATTTTATAGGATAAATATTTAATTTCTATTTTGCCCTGCCTGTCATTATTCTTTACTCCGTCACTTTTTTGAGCTGCATTATCATAATCAAAAGTAAAACCCTTTGGCATTTTATAATCTTTAGTATTAAAAGTAAAAACAACGTTATCAGCCAGGCCATACTCTATAAATTTGCCATATTTCATATCAAGCTCAAATGTTCCATTGTCTTTAGTGGTAGTTTTTGCTTTTACAATAACCGCGTTTTTTTCATCAATAAATATGGTAGAAAGTATCACATTATTATTCTCATCTGCAGGAAGTAATTTTAAAATTTTTACCTGATTATTATTGATTGTCATGTGGCCAGCGTCAATAACAGTAAAGTTATTTCCTGAAATTATATTGTTGAGATTTATACTTACGGCTCCTTTAGGAACAAACGAAATCCCTTTTTCGTTTCTGATCATTATTTTATCAGGCTTCTTAAAATATACTTTTACAGTAGCTTGCGGCACTTTCAAAAAAGACACATTGGTTTTCATTATAGCGTCTGCCTCATAATTATTGACAAGGCTTAATTTGTTTCTTACCTTTTCCAGCAAAGCATTAGCATCCTGCGAAAAAGCAACAGGTACTAATAAAATAAATAAAAATAAAATGGAGAAGGCTTTCATTAATAAAAAATTGTAATGATCGTTAGCTTAAAATATCTTTTCTGTTAAAAATAAAAATAGCACTTCCTGTAAAAATAATAATGTAAGCAAAGAGCACAGCAAGGCTTTTAAAAATAGCAGGTAAATTGCTCACAGATCCCTTAATTGTTTGGCCATCTGCGTCTGCGTCAATATAGAAAAAACCTTTCCACCCAAGCATGTGAGTGGTAAAGAGGTATGGCTTTATAGTATTATCATAAATTGGAATTCGCATTTCACTAAGGATAGTTAGCACGATAATAATTGACACAGTTGCTACTATAGGGCCAATTGAATTTTCGGATATTGAAGAAAGAAAGAACGACAGAGAAGCAACTACTATTAAGGCAACAGCAGCAAAGCCAAATGCCGCAAAATATCGCCACAGTACATCTGCTTTTTCTATTTGCACCAGTTCAAATTCTTTGGCAACTACAAGATCATTAGTGCCAAATAAAAGTACACTTATAACTAAAGATAGAAACGCCATCCACAACAATAATATAAGGGTGTAAATTACACAGGCAAAAAATTTTACAATAAGGAGCTTAGTCCGGCTTACTGGCTTTGTAAGCAATAATCTTAAGGTGCCAGCATTAGCTTCTCCGGCGATTATATCTCCCGATACCAATGCAACAAGTATGGGTACATGAATTAATAACAGGTTGAGAATTGCAAAGCATATCCAATACCCATTTGTAATTTTTTCATAAGGTATTACCAGGGTTTCATCAACGCTGCTCAGGATAAATTGAACATATTCTTTCCCATTAATGAGTAAGGCAAGCTGTATTAAAAATACAATGGCGGCAATTGCTCCAAATGCAATATAAGTTCGTGGCTTTTTAAATGTTTTGAATAGTTCAAACTGTAGCAGGTTCCACATGTATGCCGGGAGTTGTAAGAGATAAAAAATAATCTTCCAAAGAATGCCGCGGCTCCGCTGAAAGAATGCCAATATGATTTTGTACAAGATAATTAACGAGAGCCGGGATATTTGTTTTATCCATTTGCAAAAGTATTTTTTCTGCTTTTACGGTTTTTAAATTAGGAGACCACTTACTATCAGATAAAATATCTTTTGCTGACTTATCATCTGTCGTATGAATTTCCACTAGCGTTTTAGAAGGGTCTAATAATTCTTTTGCCGAGCCTTCCACAATTTTTTTCCCTTTATGAATTATAAGAATCCGGTTTGCTATCAACTCTATTTCTGAAAGTAAATGGGAAGAAACCATTACGGTTTTCCCGTGCTGATAACTGAGGTCTTTTATAAGCTCTCTTGTGTCTGCAATTCCTTGTGGATCGAGTCCGTTTGTTGGCTCATCCAGTATGATAAGGGACGGATCGTGTACCAGTGCAACTGCAATACCTAAACGTTGTTTCATTCCCTGTGAAAAAGTTTTAACCTTACTATTAGCCCTTTCCGTTAAGCCCACCATTTGTAGAAACTCCATAACCGATTGCCTGGAAACAGCTTTACCTGAGAGCTTTGCAAGAAATACTACATTTTCATAGGCGGTGAGATAATTATATAGATCAGGCTTTTCAATAATTGCCCCGGTATTCCTCAAAATTTCTTCCCGGTTTGAAAACAAGTTTTTATTAAAGATTGCAATGCTCCCGGATGTGGGTTTAATAAGAGTAAGCAACATTCGCATAGTCGTTGACTTACCCGCCCCGTTTTGGCCTAAAAATCCATACACATCGCCTTCATATACACGAAAGGAAAGATCATTGACAGCTATTATGTCTTTAAAAGTTTTGGTAAGATTGTTTACTTCAATTATAGGTTCCATTGATTAAATAATGCTCTTTAGACAACAAAGGAAACTGTATTATGTTTCTTCCTGCAAAACTATTTTTGAAAATGCTTTGATTTATCAAAAACGTTTATAATTTTGCATCTCCAACTCTTAGGAACACTCCACAAGAATTTTTCTACTTCTACTTATCAATATCTTTTAGAAAGCAACGCTTATTGTTTTAGGGATGGTTCTGATTAATAATGCATCCCTGTGTTCTCTATTCTCTATTTTAATTTTTTCGTTATAGATCCCTTCTTCCTTTTTTAAAACTTTCAGCTTCCCCTGATATCTTTTTAAAACTGTGACACTCCAGCTTATGGTAACCATTTTGTAAACCATAATTACCACAGAAAAAATTAACTATCATGAGAGTTTTTACATTTAAGTTTTTATTTCGAAATCGACTGAGCCGCAAATTGATTATTTGCCTGACTCTTTTATTAATTTACGGTGTCCCATTTGCACAGGTTAGAAATTATAACCTCGTATATTCTGACAATATTCAAGGCAGCACCGCAATGTTTGGAAATACGCTTATGCAGATTCTGAACAATGGCACTGTCAATCTCACTAAAATGAACGGTAACAGTGTGAATGGTAACAGTACCTACGGTAACGACAACGAAAACATGCAATATGTCGACATCGACGGTGCTTTAGGAAATGGAAGCGTAACGAGGAATTCATCTTCTTCTGATCTCATTCTTCCGGCAGGTACAAATACAATTAAGCTTGCACGCCTATACTGGGGTGGCCGCATAAAAAACTCCGATTTCGATTTGTCTATAGATTCAAACAAAACTATTAAAATAAGAAAGGGTCTTTCTTCCGCTTATTCTGATGTTACCGCTTTAGGTATCGACAAGGTAACTCCCAGCACCGGCTATACGCAGTATCAGGCTTATGCTGACATCACTGCACTGGTTAAGAATAATGGTGCCGGAACTTACGAAGTAGGTAATGCGCCTTTAAGCACGGGTTCTATTTCGGGTGGCGGTAACCATGGAGGCTGGTGCATAGTAGTTGTATATGAAAATAGCAACCTGAACTACAACAGTGTTCGTCTTTATGATGGCTACCAGCAGGTTTATAGCAATGGCAATCCCCTCACAACAACTGTTACTCTAACAGGTCTCAATGTGCCATCGGGAACGCTTGCACCTGGTGATGCGAAAATGGGAGTACTTGCCTGGGAAGGAGATGCGAATCTTACTAAAGATTATTTAAAAATCAATACTCACTTATTCTCAAATACCACCAACCAGGCAGATAATCCCTGGAACGGTACCATTACAGATAATGGAGCACATGTAACTACAAAAAACCCAAATTTTACAAATCAAATGGGTGTTGATATTGACCAGTTTGATGTTGGAACAGGTTATGGTATTTTACCAAATTCAAATTCTGTTACTCTCGAATTTGGTACAGAGGCCGATCAATACTTTCCAGGTGTTTTTACTTTTACTATAAAAATGAAAGATCCAAGTATTACATTGGATAAAACGGTTACTGATGCAAATAATAACCACCTGGGAGAAAAAAATGAGGTGCTTACTTATTCATTGAAAGGTAGTAATACAGGTATTGGCAATGCAAATTATATAGTGATTTCAGATACACTACCCAATAGCGTTACTTACGTTCCTAATTCATTAAAAGTAATTAGTTGTCCGGGAGTGACTGCTGGAAGTCTGAGTGACGCAGCAGGAGATGATGGAGCAGAGTACATAGTAAATGGATCTATCAAAACGGTAAGGTTTAGAATTGGAACAGGCTGTTCAGCATCGTCAGGGGGATCACTTGCAGAAAATGAAAGCTACGATTTACAATTCCAGGTAACTGTAAACGATCCGGGACTTAATAAACCGGTTCCTTCTATCTTGAACATTGCCCGCATAAATGCCAAGTCAGATGCTGATGTTGACTTTGTTGACGACGGTACTGCAATAATAAATCCTGATAATGGGCCTTTACCAATAACATTGGTTTCTTTCTCTGCAGTACTTATGCAAACTGGTTCTGTAAAACTTGACTGGAAAACTTCAATGGAAATAAACTGCAGCAAGTTTAAAATTGAAAGAAGCTTCGATGGCAATGTGTTCACCGAAGTAGCAAGCATTAATGGCAGTGGCACTACCTCACTTGTACACACTTATTCCGCATTGGATAATATTTCGTCTTTAGCAGGAGCGATCATATATTACAGGCTAAAGCAAATTGACCTGGATGGTAAAGGAAGTTATTCCAAAGTGATTTCAATAAAGACGAAGCAGTCAGATAAAAATCTGGTTATTTCTCCCAATCCATTCAACAGCTATTTAAATGTGAATATGAATTGGAGCAAAGCGGAAGTTATAACTGCCAGAGTTATAAATATACAAGGCAAAGAGGTTGTCACAAAAAGCATACAGATGACAAAGGGATTAAACTATATCAAACTCGACGAGCTCTCTAATCTTCCTGCCGGAAATTATTTCATACAATTTATTTCTTCAGAAGAACGATTTACTGAAAAGATTACAAAGCAGTAGAGAATATCACAAAAAAAGAAAGTGGCTGTCGTTTGACAGCCACTTTCTTTTTATACAATGTTAGGCCATAAAGAGTCATTCCGCCATATGTCAGCGGAGATTCATATAGCTTTGCAAAGCTGTTACATAATTTTCAAATGCAGTCACTCCTTCCGGGGTAATCTTACAGATAGTTTGCGGATAATTTTTATGGAATTGCTTTGTGATTTCAATATATCCTGCATCTTTAAGTTTAGTTACCTGTACACTCAAATTCCCGGCTGTAGCATTTGTTTTTTCTTTTAAAAAAGTAAACTCAGCTTCTTTCACACTTATTAAAAGTGACATAACAGCAAGGCGTAGTTGAGAGTGCAATATGGGATCAAGTTCTTTAAAGTCCATCTTTTCGTTTGGCTATATTTTTATAAAACCGGGCTCGTAAGATGAAGCCGGGTATGATCCATGCAACAGTTGCACCTGCCGCAACCAGAAGATAAGTATTGTAGCCTTTATAAAAGAACGATATGACGCACAGTATCCAGCAAATTATTCCTCCAGCAACAAACGGAGAAAATTTATTTATGCAACCACTAATAAAGGTCGGTATGCCAAAAAGAAGTAAAAGAATGGGTAGTACAACGTAGCCAATGTTTGCATATCCTCCGGCGATCGTGAGAATAAAAACACTTATCCCAAAAGCGAGCCATATATATTTATGTGCTTCATCTTTATAAGTAAAAGCGTCTTGATATTTTTTTTCCCGTCTATCAAAATAAATCTGCAAAGCAAAAGTGATGGCCATTAAGTAGAAAGGACTAAAGGGCATATAAAACCCATCAATAGAAGCCTCGAGCCATGCAAGTAAAAAACAAATAAGATTAGTAAAGCCCCATAACAATGCCCCCAATCCGCTTTCGTAATAATGATTTTTTGCCTGCCTTATCATACCTGCTATTAATTGCAGGCTTTCTTTTTCTGAAAGTGATTGTTCTTCCATACTAATTTTCTTTTTTAAACTTGGTTCTTAAAAGATAGCCTGGAATTATCCATGCAACAATGACGGCAAGTGAGATTAATAAAAATTGAAATTCATATGGTACCATTACAGCGAGAATAGATAATAGCCAACAACAAATCCCACCTACTCTTAAAGGCTTAAATTTTACAATGACCCCGGACAGAAAAGTCGGCATCCCATACATAATTAACACAGCGGGATTAATGCATAAATAAGCTTTAAGAAAAATGAGTGTAAAGACAAATAATGTAATACAAACAATAAATACGAACCAAACGTATCCTATAATCTCCGCTGTGTAGGTTTTTACACTTCTTTTTTTCTTCAACTGGCGCAGGTAAATAACCTGGTAAATTGGTGCGATCCATGTCAAATACCAAATGTAGTTTGCGTCTTCATTTTTGAAAAAATACAAAGCGATAAACTGAACCAGGCAGCAGAGTAAGACAAGCCAGCCCCAAAATAAGTAAAGTATTCCCGTTTCACTAAAGCGATTTTTTGCTTTATTAATCATTGAAGTAATCAACTCGAAGCTTTGCTCCTCTGTCATATTGCTTTCAGAATTCATAATAATTATTTGTATTGAGAAAGAAAATATTCGAGGGCGCCTTTACCCCAGTTTGGAGAAAGTTCTGTTTCCGGTTTAAAGTTTTCGTTCAGGGTGTTTGCTTTGTCGAAATATTCTTTAGCAACATCCTTGCCGCCGCCAAATTGTTCAGGGGTATAGAATTTACTTTCCGCTTCAAGCAGTACCGGGCGTGGATTTGTCGGATCCAGGGATTTTGCTTTTTCAATAAATCCTGTGGAAGCCGGGCCATATGTCATATACCTGCTTTGTGGATCTACCATCATATGCGAGGTTGCAATCATACTTTTAATAACATTTGTCTCCGAAGTTTCTTTACCCAAAATGGTTTCAGCTTTATCAATTAATTGTTGGGCTTTATCAGCAAGAGCATCTTTCTTTGAATTGTCTTTTTCTGAATAAGCCTGCGTAACAGTAGAATAGGCTGCATAATAGTACGGAAGCCATTGTGTTTTTTCAGCATCTGCAATTCTTTCAAAATTATTAGACATTTCTGTGCCGTTATTTTTCAGCATCATAGAATCGAGCAAAGCAATATTAGCTTTCATGGCATTTGCATATTTATCACTTTGTGCAAAAGTGAAATTTGCAACACAAATTATTGTAGCGAGAAGAAAGAATTTTTTCATTTTGATTGTTTTTGTTTTGAATTATTATTGTTGAGTACTTTTTGATAATGGAAATTAAGCTTACAAATGATTATTAATTGCGTCCTCCGTTCTATCAATTCCGAGGCTAATAAAACAGCCTAAATACAAAAATCTTTTTGAGGGAGGAGTAACCGCGACTTTATTTTGTCCATTTGCGGAATAGTTATAGGAATATATATTGTTTGCGCCTAAAACATTTGTAACCGAAAATACAAACACTGTAAACCCTTTTGCATCAATTTTTCCTATGGACGGCAAATAATTTAGGCTCAAGCTAAGGCTGTTATAATCTTTGGTACGCCCTTCATCATAAAGTTTATAAATGCCTGCATTGCTATCGAAGTTTATATTGTAGTAAGGCCTGCCTGTAGCATATGTATATGATGCATTAAACTGCGTTTTCATTTTAGTTACAAATTTTTTCAATACAAGTGATGCAGTGTGCTTCGAAGCAAAGGAAGGCTCTATAGCAAAAGGATAATTAAGAAAATCTCTTTTTGTATCGAGGTATGAGTAAGAAATCCAGTAATCAAAATTCTTTATCGTTCTTTTATCTCTCCAGAAAAACTCAATGCCTTTGGCATCTCCAAAACCGTCATTATTAATTGCTACAAATCTTCCACTACTTAAGCCTGTTTTAAAAAGGTCGGCATATTTTTTATAAAAAATCTCTGTGCGGAAAGTGCGCTGATTCGTTATTTTTTGATATTGAAAAATATAGTGAGTTGCCTGTGCAAAGTGTAGTGCATTCGCGGAAGGAAGATATTTATTTTCTGGATCCTGGTAAAAAATTCCATAGGCAACGGAAGCCTGGCTATTATCAGGAAATTTATAAGCCAGTGAAAGCCTTGGAGCAATGTTCCACCTATCAATCAATTGCGAATGCTCTGCTCTTGATCCTACTTTAGCAGCAAGGTTATTGGTCAAATAAATATCTGCTTCAGCAAAACCGGAAAAAATTTTTTCTGTTGTTGTTTGTGAAAATTTACTTCCATCGTATTGGCTGTAAGTAGATTTTTCATTACTGTAATTGTATTCAGTACCGAATCTAATAGCGCTTAGGCCATTTAATTTTTTATCCAACACAATTTTTGCATTTGCGTATTGGCCTTTATTTACAAGATTAAAGTTTTTATAGGCATATAAGGGGTCATTTAATAGTTCCTGCTTTTTGTCATTCTCATCCTGGAGTTCATTTTTAATATCATCCCTGTTTGTGCTATATGAGGTGCCTGTGTTTACTTTCCATCCCTTGCCTATATATTCTTTCCATGAAAGATTGTGGTACATATTGAAGTTTTTGAGGCCAAAAGCATCTTTCATGTTTAATGAATCTACATCCTGGTTCCTGAATCCAACACTGGTTGTGCTGAAGTATCCAAGATATTTTAACATCCCTGTAGCAGAAGTTTTAATCCTAAAATTTGCATCTCCTTCATGGAGTATTGGAACCTTAAAATAATCAAACTTTTGCTTTATAAGATTATACACCAAGGCAAGATTCACGTACGAGTAAGTAAGACCCCAGGAAGATTTTTTGTTCTTTGAAAGCGTTTGAATTCCTGCATTTGCAGCGAGATAAGATATACCGAAATCTGCTGAAGTCCTTTCGGGCAGGTCAATTGATTCTAATAATAATACTGACGAGAGGGCTTGTCCGTACAAAGCAGAATATCCACCCGAACTAAAAATAGTTCCTTTAAATAAAAACGGATTGAACCTGCCTCTCGTCGCCTGGTTTGGTTCACTAGAGTAGAAAAAATTATTCACTAGTGTTCCATCTATAAAAATTTTACTTTCACTTGCCGTACCTCCGCGAACAAAAAGCCCCTCACTTTCTCCAACTTGCTGTGTACCCGGCAGCGTTTTTATTGCGGATGTGATATCTCCATTTGCGCTGGCGGTTGTTACAATATCAAGAGGGTTTAGGGCGGTCGCTCTTTTTTGATCGCTTGCCTCAAAAGTGCCGGCACTTATTACAACGGCTTTTAATTCTGTAATTTGTTCTTTGAGAGAGATGTTAATAGTTTGACCTTCGGTTCCAATATTTATTTTCTGCTCGAAAGATCTATAGCCTTCCGAAGTCGATTGTAAAGTTTGCTCTCCTTTTTCTAATGTATTGAAAGAGTATTTCCCGAGAGAGTCCGAAGTAGCGCCGTCATAGGAATTAAGAATACTTACACTTATACCAGCGAGAGGATGATTATGGTTGTCAGTTATTTTTCCAGAAATTCTTACCTGCCCGTTGCATAAACTTATGAAAGACAAGGAAAATATAAATAGGATGCGATACATTTTATAAATTTCTTACAAACATAAATTAGTTTATATTATAAACCAAATTAATAGAAAACAATTTTTATT
Source organism: Ginsengibacter sp. (assembly GCA_040002575.1). Lineage (GTDB taxonomy): Bacteria > Bacteroidota > Bacteroidia > Chitinophagales > Chitinophagaceae > Ginsengibacter. The sequence continues at coordinate 23,326 of JBDUEG010000001.1, read as the reverse complement.
TATTCTCTTCCTTAAACAAAAAAGAACACAACATTATTATAATCAAATAGTTACATAAAATAAAAATTCGGGATCAGCATAGAATTCTCTGAAGAAATTTATTAACATCGTAGAAAATTAATTTGTTTATGTGACTGCAATTAGTAATTTAGCAATAGAATTTAATGGGTTAGTAAGTACAAAGGGCCGGTAGAAATACCGGCCCTTTTACTTTTACATATAAGCAAGTAAGTGCCGTTTCCTTTCATCTCTTTCATTAAAAAATTCCTGTTTTATTCCATTTTACTTGTCTAAGCATATTGCCTAATTTTATTCTTCATAATTATGAGTAAAACTAAAACCGCTTTCTTCTGTAGTAATTGCGGACAAGAGAGTGCAAAATGGCTGGGTAAATGTCCTTCCTGTGAACAGTGGAATACTTTTGTTGAAGAAGTTATAGTGAAAGGAACCGACAAAAAACAAAGTGAGTGGAAAGAATTTTCAGGATTGAGCAATGGGCTTAAAACGACTTCTCTTGAAGAGGTTTCCAATGGAGAAGAAAGAAGAATAATAACTCCCGATGCAGAGTTAAATCGTGTATTAGGAGGAGGAATTGTGGGAGGAAGTCTGGTATTAATAGCGGGAGAGCCGGGCATTGGAAAATCGACGCTTTTTCTTCAGGATGCCTTGCAACTTCAGAACACTATCACCTTGTATATAAGTGGAGAAGAAAGCAACCAGCAAATTAAAATGCGGGCTGATCGTCTTCAAATTAAAAATTCCAAATTTTTTCTTCTTACTGAAACCAATACACAAACTATTTTTAGTGAAATAAGAAAATTAAAACCCGAGCTTGTAATTGTAGATTCTATTCAAACTTTACAGTCACCTTATATTGAGTCTGGCCCCGGCAGCGTATCTCAAATAAGAGAAACGGCTGCGGAATTTCAGCGGTTTGCCAAGGAAACTAATACGCCTGTCTTTTTAATCGGGCACATAACTAAAGATGGAAATATCGCAGGTCCAAAAATATTAGAACACATGGTTGACACGGTTCTTCAATTTGAGGGTGATCGTAATTATTCTTACCGGATTTTGCGAACCCTTAAAAACAGGTTTGGCCCATCATATGAGCTTGGTATCTACGAAATGACTGGTGAAGGGATGCGCCAGGTGAGTAATCCTTCTGAAATTCTCATCACACAAAGAGAGGAACAACTGAGCGGCGTCGCGATCGCGGCAACTATGGAAGGGGTAAGACCATTACTTATTGAGGTCCAGGCGTTGGTAACGCAAAGTGTATATGGCACACCTCAGAGAACTAATACCGGCTTCGATCTCCGCCGGCTTCAATTATTGTTAGCGGTTTTGGAAAAGAGAGGCGGCTTTCATTTTGGCGTAAAAGATGTTTTTATAAATATTGCAGGAGGCTTAAAAGTAGAAGATCCTTCAATTGACCTGGCCGTGTTAAGCGCTCTCCTTTCTTCTTATGAAGATGTTGCGCTACCATTGCATATCTGCTTTGCAGCAGAGGTAGGGCTAAGCGGTGAAATAAGACCTGTAAATCGGATTGAGCAACGCATAGCAGAATCGGAGAAACTTGGTTTTGAAAAAATAGTTGTTAGTAAATACAACCTTGCATCACGAAAGCAGTCAGGAAAAGCAAACTTAAATATTGAGATTGTGCCATTAGGCAAAGTTGAAGAATTGTACAGGTATCTATTCTAAAAAGAAATAAAATTATTTGAAAATCAATTCCGATATTGTTTCACCCCTTGTTCATTTCTTTTATCCTCATACCTGCATTGGCTGTGGTAGCGATATCATTGCGAATGAAAATTTTTTATGCCTCGAATGCATTAATAATCTTCCGCATACGGGGTTTGCAAGCCATGCGAATAATCCACTTGAAAAAATTTTCTGGGGAAGAATAGCGGTTACTACAGGCATGAGCGAATTTTATTTCTCCAAAGGTTCGATTATCCAAAACCTTATTCACGAACTAAAATATAAGGGAAATAGAAAGGCAGGGAATTACCTGGGAAATCTTATGGGAAACAGCCTGCTTAAAAGTAATCGCTTTTTGGATATTGATACACTTGTTCCTTTACCTTTATTTGCAAAAAAGGAACTTAAGAGAGGTTACAACCAGGCAATGGTATTATGTGAGGGCATTGCTGAAGTGACGAATCTCCCTATCGCGGTTAACAATGTAATACGAATAGTTCATACCGATACACAAACAAAGAAAGGCAGGATAGAACGCTGGGAAAATGTGGAGAAAAGCTTTACAATAAAAGATTCTTCCGCATTGGAAGGAAAACATATTTTACTTGTGGATGATGTCGTAACTACTGGCGCTACGATGGAAGCATGCGGTGCAGAAATTTTGAAAGTCAGCAATGCCAGGTTAAGCGTTGCTGCACTGGCATTCGCTACGAAATAAAATATTTTTATATAATAATATTGTACCTCAATAATGAAACGTTTAAGACATATACTTAAATAACTGAGCAAATTTTATGAAATGGCCTTTAATAAAATACGCAGGTTTTATTTTTCTATTTGGATTATTGATTTTTTCCTGCAAGAAACAATCGTTTATTACCAGCGGTGATGCAAGGCTATATACCAGTGCAGATACTCTATCTTATGATACAGTTTTTACTTCTGTAGGTTCCATCACAAAATCTTTCAAGATTTTTAATAATAATAATCAAAAGCTTTTATTATCAAAAGTCAAACTATCAGGAGGAAACTCTTCTTTTTTTAAAATAAATGTCGATGGCATTTCAGCAAACGAAGTAGATGACATCGAGATAAATTCCAACGATAGTATATACGTTTTTGTGCAGGTAAAAATAGATCCAACCGTTGCTAACCTGCCTTTCATCATCACAGATAGTATCTCAATAGATTATAATGGCAACCGAATGCTTGTTCAGTTACAAGCTTATGGGCAAAATGCAATATTTCTTGACAAAGTAAAACTTACACAGGATGAAACCTGGAATGATTCTCTACCTTTTGTGATCCTCGGTGGTTTATTGGTGGATACAAATGCAACGTTGACTATTACCGAAGGAACAAAAATTTTTCTGCATCCAAATGCTCCCTTGCTCGTAAATGGAACTTTAATTGTAACAGGAACAAAACAGAACAAAGTGGTCTTTGCAGGTGATCGGCTCGATCCTGACTATAAAGACTTCCCTGCAAGTTGGCCTGGCATATATTTCAATAGCAGCAGTAAAGAAAATAATTTAAAATTTGCTGTTATCAAAAATTCATACCAGGGAGTTATCTCTCAGGATCTTTCCCTAAATGCGATTCCTAAGCTCACCTTATCACAATGCATTATTGACAATGCATATGATGCGGGTGTATTTGGAATTAATACAAATATCTACGCCGACAATTGCCTGATAAGTAACTGCGGAAAAAATATAGTGTTGGCCTTAGGTGGTGACTATTCTTTTGTTCATTGCACGGTTGCTTCGTACAGCAATTTTTTTATAGATCATAAAAATCCTGTTTTGCAGGTTTCAAATTTTGCCGACCAGGGAAACGCAACGTTTGTTAAGGATATTAATGCCACATTTACAAATTGTATTTTTTGGGGTGAAGGAGGTTCTGTTGATAACGAAATTGTGGTTGGCAAAAAACCTACTCCTGCTTTTTCTGTAATTTTTAATAACACATTATATAAGGTAAAAGATAACGATCCTGCAGATGCAACTTTTACAAATAACACTTTGAAAAATACAGACCCGTTATTTGACAGTATAAATATTTCGAGAAATTATTATGACTTTCATTTTAGTAAAGATCCGTTTGCACCTGCGATTGATGCCGGATCAGTAACGACATATACCATGGACCTTGACGATGTTATTCGTTCCGGAATTCCCGATCTTGGATGCTATGAGAAATAAATGTATCACCGGATCAATTATCTCCGTTATAACCATTTTTTCCTTAACTTATCTATTGCTTATCTTTACCTAAAAAAAATGAAAACGATATTTTTAGGATTTGCTTCCCTCATTCTTTTATCATTTATAATTCCTTCTTCAACTTTTGATTTTTTTAAACCGCCTTCAATTTTGCAATTTAAGGTTGATGCTCTTGATGGGGGTACTATTGACTTTTCAAAGTTTAAAGGAAAAAAAATCCTGGTTGTAAACACCGCTTCAAAATGTGGAAATACTCCTCAATATGACGACCTGGAAAAACTATATGAAAAATATAAAGACAAGCTTGTTATTGTTGGCTTTCCTGCCAATAATTTTGGTGCTCAGGAGCCCGGAAGTAATGATGAGATAGCTGAGTTTTGTAAGAAGAACTATGGGGTTTCTTTCCCCATGGCGGCAAAAGTTTCAGTAGCGGGAACTGACATGGCTCCTATTTATAAATACATTGTTGATGAAGCAGCCAAAAAAGGATTTACAAATCCTATTCAATGGAATTTTACTAAATTCTTATTTGACGAGAATGGAAATTTCCTGACCGTTTTTAATAATAAAGCAAGGCTAATGCCTGACAATACTGATGCAAAAGGCAAAGAAGCTTACGATATGCTGGTTAAGTTTTTGAATTAATCAGGAATACGATAACGATTATTCGTAGAAGGCACGTTTCCCATTGTAAAATTTGTAATTTGATTTAAGCAAGGCTTACTCTTATTTCCATGCAACTTGAAAATGTTATTGGCCAACAGGCGATAAAAAAGCATTTGATTGACCTGGTTCAAAACAACAGGCTAAGTCATGCACTTTTATTCTTAGGCAAGGAAGGCAGCGGTTCTCTTTCTCTCGCAATTGCTTTTGCGCAATACATTGTTTGCAACTCAGCCAGGGTTGAAAAAAGCAAAGCTTCAATTATAGATTTATTCGATTCTGCTGAACCCGATATTATTTCTTCTATCAATGATAAAAATATTCCAGCTGATTCCTGTGGAAGTTGCCCAGCCTGCGTAAAGGCGAATCAATTGATTCATCCGGATATACATTTTTCTTTCCCCGTAATACCAAAAAAATCAGGTACACCTCCGGTAAGCGATGATTATATTTCGGAGTGGAGGGAATTTTTCTTGTTGAATCCCTATGGAAATGTATATGATTGGCTCCAGTTTTTGGATGCTGAAAACAAGCAGGGAAATATAACTGCTAAAGAATGTAACGAGATTAATCATAAGCTTAGCCTGAAAGCGTTTGAAAGTGGTTTTAAGATTTTGATAATGTGGATGCCGGAACTTCTTGGGACTGCTGGTAATAAACTTCTTAAGCTTATTGAAGAACCACCGCCTGACACCTTGTTTATTTTCGTTGCAGAAGATGAGCAGGCTATCTTACCAACGATTTTATCAAGAACGCAACTCATAAAGGTGCCGCCGCTAACCGATAAGGAAATTGAAGAAGCTCTAATAACCAGATCAAACGTAGAAGCTGGTAAAGCCCATCAAATCTCGTGCGTGTGTGAAGGTAATTACCGCGAAGCACTGCTATCATTGCAGCATGCCGAAGAAGATTGGCAAGGCCTGGCCCGGGATTGGCTTAATACAATCTTAAAAAACGGACCAGCAGCTCAAATTAAATGGATTGATGTAATTACCCGTTTGGGCAGAGAAAAGCAAAAACAGTTTGTACGTTATTTTATTCATCTGCTTGAGCAGGCAATAAGGATAGGCCATATTGATGATCCGGCACTACATCTTCTTATTGCCGAAAATGAAAAAGATTTTGCCGTAAGGCTGAATAAAATATGCAGTGTCGAGGCGCAGGAAGCAATTATAAACGAATTGAGTAAGGCGGCATATTACATTGAAAGGAACGCACACTCCAAGATGTTGTTTCATGCATTGTCAATTCGGCTGTATCATATAATTAGAGATAATTCGTTAGTTTTGATTAATTGATGTAAATGAATTGAAGAGATGCTTAATTGCCTTGTGAACCGAATTTCAGCTATACACATATTTAGTTATTACCTGGCTCATTGGTCAGGTATATTTTACTACGCAAAATTTTAGGATCACTTCCCGAATGTAAGGAGGTTATAGTCGGAAATTATTATGTGCCCATGCTGTAAGCTTCATCTGTTTTAAGTATTCTCGCCCTTCATTTTTTTTTGAAAAATTTTTTGAACAAATTATATGAGTTGTACAAGTTGTAGTACAGGAAAACCTGGTGGATGTAAAAGTAATGGCGGGTGTAGCACAGGTGGATGCAACAGGATGAATGTTCATGACTGGCTCGCAAATCTGCCTTTTAGTGATCCTGAAAGTAATTGTCGTATTGTTGAGATATCATTTAACCAGGGTAGCAGGAAGGACTTTTACAGTAATAGCTCTTTACAATATTTTGAGAAGGGAGATATAGTGTCGGTTGAAGGTGTAAGTGGTTTTGATGTTGGCACAGTAAGCATAACTGGCGAATTAGTACGACTTCAATTAAAAAAGAAAGGGATAAAGGAAGACAGTGCAGATATTAAAAAGATTTTAAGACTCGCTACTGATGGTGACATCATAAAATGGAAAGAAACAAAGTCCCGGGAACATCAGGTACTGATAAGGAGCAGGGCTATTGCAAGGCAACTTAATGTTGACTTGAAAATGGCTGAGGTGGAAATTCAGGCAGATGGCCGCAAGGGAACTTTTTTTTACATTGCGGATGACCGGGTGGATTTCAGGGAGCTTATAAAAATATATGCTTCCGAGTTCAAGGTAAAAGTGGAAATGCGGCAAATAGGTGCCCGCCAGGAAGCCGGCAAGGTTGGGGGCATTGGGAGTTGTGGGCGTGAACTTTGCTGTAGTACGTGGCTTACTGATTTCAAAAGCGTAAATACAAACGCCGCACGTTATCAAAACCTTAGTATAAATCAAACGAAGCTTAGTGGGCAATGTGGACGTTTGAAATGCTGCCTGAATTATGAGCTGGATACATACCTCGATGCATTACAGCATTTTCCTAATGATGCTGAAGTTATTGAAGTAACCAAAGGCAGGGCTTTTTTAATTAAAAAGGATATTTTTCGAAACCTGATGTGGTACACGATGCCGGAAAGTACCAAGCATTATCCTCTTTCAATAGAAAGCGTAAAAAAAATACAGGCGCAAAATAAAAATGGTATCAAGCCCGACACGTTGGAAACAGTAGAAGTAGTAAGTGGAAAAATTAAAGAAGTTGAACCTGAATTTGTTGATGTGGTTGGGCATATAACTATTAAATCTCTTGAAAAAAATACACGCAAACGGAGAAATGATAATAACCGTCGAACAACTAATAACTCCGGAAGCCAGCAACATCAGCAGAAGGCTCAAAACCATAATCAGCAAAGATCTCGTCCTAATAATAACAGGAACAAGCCACGAAGCAAAGACTAGTAAGAAATAGATATTAGTTGAAGAATATATATCGTTGGATATCTTTTGCTTTACGTTTTTATAGTTTATTCAATCTTATTTACATTTGCTCCCATGTCAATTGTTATTTCCAATCTTACAAAAAGTTATGGCGGGCAAAAAGCAGTTGACAACATTTCCTTTAAAGTAAACAATAATGAAGTAGTTGGTTTTTTAGGGCCTAATGGGGCCGGAAAATCCACTACTATGAAAATCTTGACAGGATATCTTGCTGCAGATTCCGGAACCGCCTTCGTAAATGATATTGATGTAAAAATCAATTCTTTTGAAGTAAAAAAATCGTTAGGCTATTTGCCTGAAAGTAATCCTTTGTATTTCGAAATGTACGTAAAAGAGTACCTGCGGTTTATTGCAAGTGTTCATAAAATGAAGACTGTTACAGCAAAAAGAATTGAAGATGTGATTGACCTGACTGGCTTACGCCGGGAAAGTAAAAAGAAGATTAAGCAGTTAAGTAAAGGGTATAAACAAAGGGTTGGCCTGGCTGCTTCTTTAATTCATGACCCTGAAGTTCTTATTCTTGACGAGCCCACCAGTGGTTTAGACCCTAACCAAATAATAGAAATAAGAGAAGTGATAAAAGAGCTTGGTAAAAATAAAACGATTCTTTTTTCTTCGCACATTTTACAAGAAGTGGAAAGCATTTGTGACAGGGTGATTATAATAAATAAAGGAAATATTGTAGCTGATGATACTTTGTCAAACCTAAGGTCCGCTAACAAATCTACCCACACTATTATCGTTGAGTTTGGCGAGGCTGTTGATATCATAAGGCTTACTAACATTAAAGGTGTAACAAGTGCAGCAGAAGAAAGGCCTTCAACTTTTAAGATAGAGGCAGCAGATCCTGATTTTGTAAAAAGAAATTTATTTTCCTTCAGCATAGAAAACAATTTGAATATTCTTTCACTAAAAAGCGAAAGCAAAAGCCTCGAAGATGTTTTCAGAAATTTAACCGGTAATCTTCAAAACAATTAATAAAAAATAACATGAGTTACATTGCAAACATACATGCCCGCCAGATTTTAGACAGCCGCGGGAATCCCACTATTGAGGTGGATGTTCTTACTGAGAATGAATCGCTTGGAAGAGCCGCTGTCCCTTCAGGAGCAAGTACAGGCATACATGAAGCTGTTGAACTTAGAGACGACAATAAAAAAATTTACGGAGGCAAAGGTGTTCTAAAAGCTGTAGAAAATGTAAACAGCCTGATATCAGATTCGCTTATAGGGTGGGATATAGCTGACCAGACTGGAATTGATAAAGCCATGATTGAACTTGACGCAACTGAAAATAAAAGTTCTCTGGGTGCGAACGCACTCCTTGCGGTAAGCCTTGCCGTTGCAAAAGCCGCGGCCCTTGAGGCGAATCTTCCTCTTTACAGGTATATCGGAGGTACTAATGCCGTTACTCTTCCAATACCAATGATGAACATTTTAAATGGAGGTGCTCACGCCGATAACAAAATAGACTTCCAGGAATTTATGGTGATGCCGGTCGGCGCATCGTCTTTCAGTGAAGGCTTACAGTGGGGCGTTGAAATATTTCATGCTTTAAAATCTGTACTTAAGAAAAAAGGGTTTAGTACAAATGTTGGCGATGAAGGTGGCTTTGCACCTAATATTCAAAGTAATGAAGAAGCAATTGAAACTGTACTTGCAGCGATAGAAGCCGCTGGCTTCAAATCCGGTTCGGAAATAGGAATTGCAATGGATGCAGCCAACAGTGAACTTTGGAAGGAAAAAGAAAACATGTATATTTTTCATAAGAGCGATGGGAAAAAAATGGATAGTGGTCAACTTGTAGATTATTGGGCCAGGTGGGTTAAGGATTATCCGATAATTTCCATCGAAGATGGTATGGCTGAAGACGATTGGAAAGGCTGGAAACTACTTACCGAAACTATTGGGGATAAAGTCCAATTAGTGGGGGACGATCTTTTTGTAACCAATGTAAAAAGATTGCAAAAGGGTATTGACGAAAAAATAGCGAACGCGTTATTAGTAAAAGTGAATCAAATAGGCACTCTTACTGAAACTATAAATGCGGTATCGCTTGCTCAGCATAATGGATATAATACAATCATGAGCCACCGCAGTGGAGAAACAGAAGATACCACCATCGCAGACCTTGCAGTTGCTCTAAACTGTGGGCAAATTAAAACCGGCTCTGCCAGTAGAACCGATAGGATTGCCAAATACAACCAGTTAATAAGGATTGAAGAAATTTTAGCAGACAGCGCAATTTATCCGCAGGGAAAAATTAAATTTGGAAAACAATGATTTCCGGAGCCATAGAGTTTTTATAATACAGGGACCTTTAATAATTAAATAACAGATGTCCAAACTTTCAATTCTCACTAATAAGTATTTGATTACGGGCATGACTTTTGTCATTTGGATGCTGTTCTTTGACAGAAATGATTTACCGCTCCAGTTGAAAAGGGTAAACGAACTTCATAAGTTGCAGGCAAGTGAAAGAATAATGGACAATCAGATTGCTGACACAAGGCACGAACTGAAACTTTTGAAAACGAATCCTGAGACTCTTGAGAGGTATGCCCGCGAAAAATTCCTTATGAAAAAAGACAATGAGGACCTTTACATTATTAGTTTTGACTCCTCTTTAATTAAGTAGCCTGCTAACAATATTTCTGTACGAAGGGCGTTTAAGTTTATGGATAGATTTTATTAATGCATTTAACCCTTTTTTTATGACACAAATTACCCAGGAAGATCTGGTACGGTATCTTTATAACGAGACCTCAGAGAAAAAATCTGAACTTGTAAAAGAAGCACTGGAATCCGACATGAACTTAAGAGATAGTTTTGAAACGCTGTTGGCATCTAAAAAAAGCCTTGAAGATGTTGATCTTTCTCCAAGGCAGGAATCAATAGACAAGATTCTGCAATATGCCAGTAAGCAGGAAAAACATTTACACTCACATTAAAAAAAAATTTTAAAAGTATTTTTGTCCTGCCCATTAAAAGGCGGGATTTTTTTTATGAAAAAAAAAGAGCTTTATCAATTTGTTATAGATTATTTTTTATCCCATACGCCAAACGCAGAGACCGAGCTAATTTTTGAAAACCCTTACGAGCTGTTAGTTTCAGTTATTCTATCGGCTCAATGTACTGACAAGAGGGTTAATGAGACCACGCCATCCATCTTTAGAAAATTCCCTGATATCTATGCATTAAGTAGATCGACAGTTGAAGAGCTTTTTCCTTTTATTAAAAGCATTTCGTATCCTAATAATAAAACAAAGCATCTGCTGGGAATGGCACAAATGGTAGCTGAAAATTACAACGGTCAAATTCCAATGACTGTTGAAGAGTTGGTCACATTGCCTGGCGTAGGTCGTAAAACCGCAAACGTTATTACTTCTGTAATCGATAAACAGCCCAACATGGCTGTTGACACACACGTTTTCAGGGTAGCGGCTCGTATTGGTTTAACTACAAATGCCAAAACTCCACTTGAGTCAGAAAAACAATTGATTAAGTATATCCCTACTCATTTTATTCATAGAGCACATCATTGGCTGATACTACACGGACGATATATTTGTGTGGCCCGAAAACCCAAATGCAATGATTGTGGCCTAAAACCCGTTTGTAAATATTATAATAAAGTTGTAAAATCAACTTATTGAAAATTTGTGCTTATTTTGTATAATTCCAAAACACATTGCTCCGCCCCAGGCATTTTATTAATTAATCGTCGTTATGAAAATTAAACTCATCTTTTTATTTCTGCTATTTGGCAGCGCAAAACAATTAAATGCCCAATACTACTTTTATGATGGAAGGTATTATGAGAGTGATTTTGTTTTCGAAATAGGCGGATCTGTGGGCGCCATGAATGCGTTTACCGACCTTGGCGGAAGAAAAGGACTTGGAAAAAAGTTTGTTAAGGATTTCAATTTCAAAAACACTCAGTTCAGCGGCAGCATATTCTTTAGCACAGTTTACAAAAATGAATTTGCTTTGAGGCTGGAAGCAACCTTCGGTCAGATACATGCTTACGACAGCATTTTAAAAAAAGTTGCTCCTACTACCAATGAACGTTACGAAAGGAACTTGAGTTTTCGCAGCTCTATAGCGGAAATATCACTGGTACTAGAAGCTCATCCTTTTTTTATTTTTGGAAATTACGATGATGATCATTATCCTCCTGCAGTCTCGCCATACTTACTGGCCGGTATAGGTTATTTTCATTTCAATCCGCAGGCAAAACTAAATAACAACTACGTGAATTTGCAACCCCTGAGCACAGAGGGAGAAGGCTTTGCAGAATACCCAAACAGCAAAGTTTATAAATTAAACCAGGTATGTTTTCCTTTAGGGATAGGTGCCCGTTACGATATATCGGCTCTGCTTAATTTAAGAGCAGAAATTGTTACGAGGATTTTACAAACGGATTATCTTGATGATGTTAGCGGACGGTACGTTGACCCTACGGTATATCAGAACTATTTTACCGGCACCAAACTCACACAAGCTATACTTCTAAATGACAGGCATAAGCCAGGAGCAACTACAGCACATCCTGATGGTATAAGAGGAAGACCGATTAATAATGACTCTTATATAACTTTTAGTATCAAGCTTGGGTTAACGCTTGGGAGAGAACGCAGATAATTTCCTGGTTGTTCAATTACACCGGTAGCATCTTTTTTACTTCATCTACCAGTTCATGCTTCGTAAAAGGCACACCCATAATTTTGTTGTAGCCTTTTGCATCGACTAAATATTGATCCCGGATTATCTTTATAAGCTGGCCATTATTCAGCTCAGGAATAAGCACCATTTCAAACTTTTTTATTATTTCTCCCAGGTTTTTTGGAAAAGGCCTCACATAACGCAAGTGCACATGCGAAACAGAATAGTCTTCAGCAATCAGATCTGATACTGCACTTTTAACGGCCCCATAGGTACTACCCCAACTTAATATCAATAATTTTCCTTCATCAGATCCATTGTCAATTTTTTGTTCAGGTATATCATCTGCAATCTTGTCAACCTTTTGTTGCCGCAATTTTACCATCAATTGATGATTGTCTGGATCATAGCTTACGTTACCGGTTATATTTTGTTTTTCAAGACCCCCTACTCTGTGTTCCAGGCCGGCATATCCAGGAATCGCCCACGGCCTGACCAGATTTTCATCTCTTAGATAAGGCTGAAAAGTTTCTTCATGATGCCCAAGCTCAGTTTTGAAATTTACTTCAATAGGCGGCAGGTCCTTTGCTTCAGGATATTTCCAGGGCTCTGCACCATTGGCAATATATCCATCACTCAGGAAAATAACTGGTGTCATGTGCTGTACAGCAATACGAACTGCTTCATACACCGCACTAAAACAATCACTGGGGGTGGAGGCAGAAACTATAGGTATGGGACATTCACCATTCCTTCCATAATACGCCTGAAGTAAATCACTTTGTTCAGTTTTTGTAGGTAAGCCCGTGGAAGGCCCTCCACGCTGAATATTACAAATCAGCAAAGGAATCTCAAGCATCATCGCAAGCCCCATTGCTTCCGCTTTCAGGGCCATACCGGGACCACTTGTTGAGGTAACGCCAAGGCTTCCACCGTACGCTGCACCAATTGCAGAAGTGATTGCAGCAATTTCATCTTCGGCCTGAAATGTTTTTACTCCGAAAGATTTATGACGGCTTAATTCATGTAATATATCGCTTGCAGGTGTAATTGGATAGGAACCTAAAAATAATTGCAACCCACTTTTCTGCGAAGCAGCGATGAGACCATAAGCTAATGCCTGGTTGCCCATGATGCTTCGGTAATTACCGGGAGGCATCTTTGCTTTTTCTACCGAGTACCTCGTTGTGAAAGTTTCGATAGTGTCTCCATAATTATACCCCGCTTTTAATACCTTGATATTACTGTTAAGTATGTCAGGCTTTTTGGAAAACTTTTCAGTGAGGAATTGGATCGTGTTATCTAAATTCCGGTTATACATCCAATAAAGAAAGCCAAGCACAAACATATTCTTTGCCCTGTCTTTTTCTTTAGTGCCCATTTCAAAATCTTTCAAAGACTCCCTTGTTATTTTCGTAACATCTATCTTTATTACTTCGTAACCATCAAGGCTGCCATTTTCAAGAGGGTTTATACCGTCGGGATAATTGGCAAGGCGAAGGTTTTTTGCATCAAAGCCATCAACATTCGCAATAATTTTCCCGTTCTTTTTTAACTCCCTTAGATTGGTTTTAAGCGCGGCAGCATTCATTGCAACAAGTACATCACAAGTATCCCCTGGAGTAAATATTCTATCGCTGGAAAATCTTAGCTGGAATCCGCTAACACCCGGAAGGGTGCCTTGTGGTGCTCTTATTTCTGCCGGAAAATCAGGAAATGTAGCAAGATCAAGACCAAGTAAGGCCGTATTATTTGTAAACTGTGTCCCGGTAAGTTGCATGCCGTCTCCACTATCCCCGGCAAATTTTATTACTACATCCTTTAAAACCTCTTCTCTGTTATTCATCATCGTTTTGCTTGCTTACAAAAATAAAATTTTGGAGGTGAAATATATTATTTGTTTTCAAATGACTTGTTAACAAACAATTCGTTTCACCCGGATTAATCTAAAAAACTATTAGTAATAATTACTCACTTTCTTTGCAGAAGATCCGGAATAATAATGCTGAAAGGTAGCACACAAAACATCAGGTATTTTTTATTTAGCCAATACCTTGCCGACGGTATAAGGATTACTCTTGAAATACTTTTGCCATCTGTAATCTTTGCGCAGCTTGGAATGTTAACCACGGGAATCTCCATTTCAGTTGGGGCTTTATGTGTAAGCATAGCAGATGCCCCCGGCCCCGTTGAACATAAGCGAAATGGCATGCTATACTGCAATCTTTTTGTTTTCGCTTTGGCATTATTGACTGGTCTTCTTAACCACAATATCTTTTTGTTAGGGCTGCTGATATTGTTCTGCTCTTTCTTTTTCACCATGTTTACAGTGTTTGGAAACAGGGCCAGCTCCGTTGGTACCGCGGCATTGTTAATCCTTATATTGAGAATGTCAACTGTGCTTCTGCCATCACAAGTATTATCTAATAGTCTTCTCATATTAGCCGGTGGGGTTTGGTATATGCTAATAGCTCTTTTGTTTTATAGGTTCACACCTTATAGACCGGCACAAAGGTCGTTAGGTGATTGTGTACATGAAACGGCTAAATTTCTCCGTATAAAATCTTCGCTTTTTGCAACCAATACCAACATCGAAAAAGAATATCATAAATTGGTAGAACAGCAAATTGTTGTAAATGATAAACAAAATGCTGTGCGTGACCTGTTGTTTAAAAACAGGGAGTTACTAAGAGAGTCCACTACAACTGGCCGAAGGCTTGTTATAACTTTTGCAGGGATTGTTGATCTCTATGAAATTATTATGGCCAATTGGTATGACTTTTATTTAATACGAAAGAAATTCGGGGATACCGGAATTCTTGATGAAGTCGCACGCATACTAAATATTTTTTCTATAGAACTTGATAACATTGGCCAGGCAATCCAATCCAATTCGAACTATGAAAAGCGATATGACTTTATCCCTGATCTTGAAAGATTAAGAATCCGGATCAATTCAATTGGAGAAAGCGGAACGAGCAATTTCATGCTAAAAAGAATATTGGTGAACTTTCGCAGTATTGAAATAAAGATTGGGGATATTCTTAATTATTTTGATAAAAAAAGAAAGATTGACAGAGAAGTAAGAACTCCTCTGGAGTACTCCAAATTTGTTTCTCATCAACCAATAGATATCACTGTCTTCAAAAATAACCTAACGCTGGAGTCCTCTGTTTTCAGGCACTCCTTAAGGATGATGATCACGTGTGGCGCAGGGTTTACTATTTCAAAATTAATAAGTTATGGCCATCACAGTTACTGGATCCTTCTTACAATCATTATCATTTTAAAGCCAGGGTTCAGTCTTACTAAACAACGAAATTTCGAAAGGTTTACCGGAACACTGGTGGGTGGTTTAATTGGACTGGCCCTTATCACGTTTATACATGATAGCAGAATTTTATTTTTTATCATGGCTTTCTTCATGGTTGGCACATATACTTATGTGAGGCTAAAATATATTGTGATGGTAATTTTTATGACGCCATACCTGCTCATTCTTTTTAATTTTCTGGGCCTTGGAATATTAGACGTTGCAGGGGAGCGATTACTTGATACTGCTATAGCATCATTACTGGCGTTCGTGGCAAGTTATTTTCTCTTTCCGTATTGGGAATCCAAACAATTACCGGGCTATATGGCAAGCGTTTTAAAAGCAAACCTTAACTATTTGAAAAGCCTTTCCGACATTCTTCTTGGCAAAAAAGTTTCTTCGCTTGAATACAATCTCGTAAGAAAGGAATTGTTTGTAAGCACCGCCAATCTTGCTGCCGCTTTCCACCGTATGCTTAGTGAGCCGAAAAGTAAACAACAGCATGCTACCGAGATCTATGAATTCGTGGTACTTAATCATGTGTTGTCATCAAACATCGCTTCGCTCACTGCAAGCCTCACCATTAGCGGGCACAACTCGTACTCGCGGGAAACTCTTGAACCGGTTAAACGTTCTCTTGGCATCCTTGATAATTCTCTGCAACAACTGGATGAAAATTATACCACCGATACAACTAAAGAAATAGCGTCTAATTTTTTTGAAGAAAAAGAAAATTCTAACAAACAACTGGAAGGCCAACTGAATTTTATTCATAAAGTTGCGGTAGATATAGGTAAAATAACACAGCTGATTGCAGAATGAATGCTTAAAAGAAGCACCTTTTTATACATAAGTTTTCTCATTAAAGAAATCAATAATTATGGAAAACAGAAATGACAAGTCTCCCCACATTTTAAACACTTCCTCCAATCTATTAGGATTTTGTTTTATTGTCCTCACGTCTTTGAGAGTGCTTAATCTGAATGGAAAAACAATTATTGATGAATTCACTTCAGTCGCCATGGTCATGTTTATGATAAGTAGCGTGCTTTCTTTCCTGTCAATGCGCAATAAAAAATCAAATAGCGATCGCTTTGAAAAAGTTGCTGATGTAATTTTTCTTTCCGGGCTGTTCTTACTTTTCGTGACCACAATGCTTATTACATTGGACATAATTAAATAATAATTTAATCAAAATGGATAATAAGTACTTCTGGTTATTTTTAAAATGATTGCGTTGAAATAATTCATACAATCAGCTTATTTCTTTACTTTCCATTATCCATATAACTAACGATTGTATGAACCATTTGCACTTCCTGGATTATGTCGTTTTCTTTATTTATTTTATAGTAGTAGCAGGCTATGGTTATCGGGTGTACCATCGCAGGATGCACCATCAAAAGAAATCCGGTGAGATGGATTCTAAGGATTTTTTTCTCGCAGAAGGTTCTCTTACATGGTGGGCCATCGGCGCTTCCCTCATTGCATCCAATATTTCTGCGGAGCATTTTATTGGTATGTCAGGCTCAGGCTTTGCACTGGGATTAGCTATTTCAAGTTATGAATGGATGGCCTCGGCAACACTTATCATCATTGCAATTTTTTTCATTCCTATTTACCTGAAGAACCGGATTTTTACTATGCCACAATTTTTATCTAAGAGATATAATGATACGGTTAGTACTGTTATGGCGATTTTCTGGTTGCTTGTGTATGTTTTTGTGAACCTTACGTCCATCATTTATCTTGGGGCGCTTGCAGTGAACTCTATTTCAGGAATCAGCTTTATATGGTGCATGGTTGGTCTTGGTATTTTTTCAATTGTTGTCACGCTCGGAGGCATGAAGGTGATTGGCTACACCGATGTGATACAAGTGCTTGTTCTTATAATGGGTGGATTGGTAACATGCTATCTTGCCTTAACGTTAGTATCCGAACATTTTGGATTTGGTAAAAATATTCTTAAAGGACTTAGCATAATAAGGGATAAGGCTCCCTCACACTTTCATATGATATTCGATAAGGCAAATCCTTACTATAAAGATCTGCCGGGCTTATCAGTTTTAATAGGAGGTATGTGGATCAATAACCTTAACTACTGGGGATGTAATCAATATATCACGCAGCGTGCTTTGGGCGCTAGCTTACCCACTGCGAGAAAGGGAATCTTATTTGCGGCTTTCTTAAAACTGCTGGTACCCCTCATCGTTGTGATTCCTGGCATTACTATGTTTGTGATGTATCAAAATGGAATGTTTCACGGAGAGATGGCTGATGCAAGCGGAATTATTAAGCCGGACCATTCCTATCCGACACTTATGAATTTACTACCTGACGGACTGAAGGGGCTTGCGTTTGCGGCACTCACCGCAGCCATAGTTGCTTCTCTTGCAGGCAAAGCAAATAGTATTTCAACTATTTTTTCGTTAGATATTTATAGAAAATTTTTTGACAAAAACGCTACTGAAAAAAAGCTGATTAAGACCGGACGAATCACTATAGTTGTGGCAATGGCGTTGGCAACCCTCGTAGCTCCGGCATTGAGGAATCTTGACCAGGCTTACCAGTTTATCCAGGAATATGTAGGATTTATTTCACCTGGTGTGTTATCCATCTTCCTCCTGGGTTTCTTTTGGAAACGAACAACGTCGGCAGCTGCACTTACTTCAGCAATACTAACAATCCCTCTTTCAACTGTTTTAAAATTTCTTCCTGGCTGGAGTAATGGAGCTTTTCCTGATATTCCGTTTATGAATAGAATGGGGCTGGTTTTTATTATTTTAATGTTGCTGATGATAGTAATAAGCCTTGCCGATAAGAGAAGCAGGAATAATTTAAATGTAATAGAAATTGATACATCCATGTTTAGATGTTCACCTGCATTCATCATTGGATCGACAGTTATTGTTGGAATATTAGCTGCGTTATATACGATCTTTTATTAGAACGCATAGCTCTGCAAAGGCTGCAAATGTCTTTGCCTTTATTAAAATCTTAAATTTGATGGTAAGTATTTCTCAACAAGATTCTCGTAATAAGACCTCAATTTTTTCCAGTCTGGTGGCTCTGGATTTTTAGAATACAAATCATATGGATTGAACAGCTTCACCCATTTTAGCATTTCCCTATCATGATCATCAAGCAGGTATTCATACTCACCCTCCCGATGCCATGCATAGAATGAATGATAACGAAGCATGTATAAACCACTTTCAGGAATGCGATCCTTTAGCATTTGATAAACATATTCATCATGGCCCCACGACATAGTTACATTTCGTAAGCCACAGCTTTTTTTATAGACACCAAGTTGTGATTGATAGTCAGACTGAGAATAGTCGGGATTATTTTTGAAAAATTCCGGGTAAACAATCTTATCGGAATATGCACAACCAACAGGAAATGTATCACCCACCACAGCCCATTGAGGCTCGCCAAATAAACAAAGCACTTTCCCCATATCGTGCATCAGGCCCACAAGCACCATCCAGTCAGGATGACCGTCCCTGCGAATAGCTTCCGATGTTTGTAGTAAATGTTGAAACTGATCCAGGTCTGTATCGGGATCTGAATCATCTACCAATTGATTCAAAAACTGGAAAGCCTCCCAGACTGGCATTTCTTTCTTATCAAATTGTAAATAATTCTTTCTCTTTTCCTGCACAAAATCATAGGTTTGATAAGTGTGATTAAGGCGGTAAAATTCCTTTACAGTGTCTCTTGAAGGTTCGTCATAATTACGATACTCACCAGTTGTTTTTACGGCGGCAATATTGGCGGGTTCAGGATAGCGCAGCAAAACATCATCTTCCCACTCATCGAGACTTGCTAGTGGATTAGTTTCCTCTGAAGTGAAATTGCGTTGAAAGTTTTCCATGGCAATTATTTGTTATTATGAAATAAAAATGTGGATCCTAAGTTAAAGTTTTTTAGCCTTTTTTAATAATATTAAATACTTAACGGCAAGCAAATGTTGAATTACCTAAATGAATTTTGCTGGCGCAAAAATGTTTTCGAATAGCTGCTCAAAGCTTTTATTCAATGCGCCCCATTTGAATTCGTGATTAGGCGTCAGGTATTTATAACCTTTATAACTATTGGAATTTACGACGGGACATTTATCTACCAGGTTGCCGGTAGTCCATCCATAAAACCCTACTGCCTCATTTATAAAATCCACCCAACCAACAATTATGAAATCTTTTAAAGCAGGCTTTTGTTCGCTTGGGTATCCATACGTCCAGTTATCGTTTGGATGATTCGAAGTCGATTTCTTTGCAACCTTTACATCAAGCTTTTTACTATTGATTAAAAAATCATACTCATCAGAGTTTCTGCTTTTATAATTTTCCCTGTCAACTTTAAATGAGAATTTTTTTTGAATGAGCATGTGCTCAAAAGCTAATTCACCAATGCACCCTAACAAAGCTTTCTCAATACGACTTTCATTTGATAAGCCGAAACGTGAATACAGTTCATTCTCTACCATCGCAATGGCACGAACATGTGCTTTGTGATAGTTTATTTTAAAATCAAAATTATCAACCAGCATGAAGTGCTGCATTATTCATAATAATACCTCCTGTGATTTTATGTTTCCTGGATTTCTAAACCGGGAGTTACAATTTTGTAATACCTAAAGCCTGGCTGGCCAGGCATATTATACGTCAGTGATGATATTTGCTTTTCTATTACCAGCTCAATCCTTTTTTTTGTAATCTGTGAAATGTTATCAAAGCCGTATTCCCTGGCAATTGATAAGGCAGGCGTCTTTTCATTCTGTTGCACACATATGAACTTCCTGTTACCATTATCTTTCGCGTTCATCTCCAAAACTGCCTGGGCGGTAGATCCGGATCCGGCGAAAAAATCCAAAATGATTCCTTCCGGATCATCCGAGAATCCTAATAGATATTTAATGAGAGAAGGAGGTTTCGGAAAATCAAAGACCTTAGCGCCAAACAATAATTGCAAATCCTTCCCTGCTGTCTCGTTGGTTGCTACACCAACTTTGGAATTAATAAGGTTTGCCGGAACTTCAGCATCATATTCAGGCCGCTCATAAGACGGGCTAAAGCGCATAGTAGGAATACTGATAGTCGTTCCTTTGCCGATCTCCATATTTAGCTTTGGCTGCGTCCATTTAAATTTCGCTTTCAATGAAACAGGCGAAACAAACAGGCCATTTTTTACCTCGGTCTTTTCCAGCAATTCAATATGGTATTTATCAGTTCCATACATTCCCTTTTCTATTACCTGGTCTGCAATATTTGTTCTTACAATATTTGAGGGAAATACCAACGTATTTAATTTATTCGATTGGTTCAGCAAGCCGTTTGAGCTGATACTTCTTTTCCTTAACCCTTTAAATTTTTCAGAAGTTTTATTCTTTTGATAGCACAGAATATATTCTACAATCTTTTTACTTTTCCTGGAAAGGTTTGCAGGGGTTTCCGATTTCGCCCAGCAAAAAATATCTATATAATTATCACCGCCGAATATTTCATCCATGATAATTTTCAGATTGGCAAGTTCATTATCATCGATACTCACGAAAATGATTCCATCTTCACGAAGCAGCTTTCGAGCAAGAATGAGCCGTGGATAAATCATAGAAAGCCAGTTGGTGTGAAAGTGACCGTTGTGATTGTTTTCATTTACTAACGCTTCTCTTGTATTTACCTTCTTACTACGGTGATCATTTCGGCTAAGATATTCGCGTGAGGTTATAGAAAACTTATCGCCATAAGTGAAGCTGTTATTTCTTGTATTATAGGGTGGATCAATGTAAATGGTTTTGATTTTACCAAAATAATCTTCCTGGAGAATCTTAAGGGCATCAAGATTTTCTCCTTCAATAAAAATATTTTCGGTTGCATTCCAGTTTATGGAATCTTTTGGATAGGATACAAGTGTACCGGCAGAAAGAGAATTAGCCAATTGATATGCGGCGGATTTGCCTGGCCAGGTAAGCTCAAAGCGTTCCTCTTCATAAACTGAATCGGAACCCAAAAGAAATTTTAATTTCTCCACCTCTAATTTTCCATTGCAAAAAGCTTCCGGCATAAACGCACGAAGTTCCTTCAATAATTGAGTGATAACACCGGTCGATGTCGCTTCCATTATTATATAAAAAATTAAGACCTCAATTTATATAAAATGGGAAGATAATAAATGCTTAAGGATGCTAGCTTAATTTCTGAGTGGAGACTTATTGATATAAATCAATAATATTTTATTCACCAGGGTTTATTCTCTCTAATCTTGATTGAATATATAACAGGATGTGTGTGGCGATGAGAAGTTCACAAACGATTTCTTTTACGATCATGATAAGTTGTTTTTATAGGGTTATGGATACATAATTTAAACGCAACAACTTAAAAATTATTATTCCTCTTATTAAACCCTTCTGAAATTATCTTAAAATATATACGCCGAAGGAAGATGTAAGGTTTTATATTTTCTCTTCAGCTTTCTCAGCGTTTTTCACGATATCCCCGGATTGCAAAACAATATTTTTAACCATCGTTCTCCAATGATTATTTTTTCTAAGTAAAAATTCAAGATCCATGCTAAAGTGTTTAAACTCCTCTTTTTGAGCATTAATCATAATTGCTTTTGCATGTTTATCTTTTTCAACGCTTATTCTTTGCTCGTACCAATTAATAGCGTCTGCTTCTTCAATTAAAGATTGAATCATTCTTGCGAATGTTCTTGTTTCCTGGCTTAACTCACCAACTGGTTCGTGATATTGTTCTGTGGGCATTATTTGCTTTTTTAAGATGAATTTTTACTTTTATTCTGGCGACTCTTTGTTTTCTTCTTCTTTTATTTTTTCTATAGAGGTAGCGTTTAATTCCTTTATCTCATCGCGGTTCGCTTTTCTTTCAAGGCCACCCATGCCCCACTGAAGTATGGCTGGGATTAGTAGCAACATAAGGCGGGAAGGCGCCGGGAAAATTAAAGATACGAGGAAAGATATCACAAATATGATGGGAATAACCAGGCTTCGGTAGACTCCCAGTTTAATTCGAGCGGCAGAAATTTTTCGTGTCAGCAAATCCCTGTTAGGCTTACTGATATATATCCACATCCAGGTATTCATAAGAGCAACAAGGCATATGTTTAAAACATACACTGCATATGGAATCTTCATTCCATTATCAGAACTGTATTCTCCCAGTAGATCTGAACTAAATGGTAGCACAGCCACCGTTAACAGAAATCCCAGGTTTATCCATAAAAGCCCTGTTGTGTATCTTAAAGCATATCCGTATATGCGATGATGAACGGACCAGTAGTGTCCTACTACAATATAGCTGATAAAAAAACTAAGAAATTTTAATCCCATATTTGAAAGCCGTTGCCACAACAGTTGATCAGATGGAACATCCGGAAATTTTATTTCAGGAACTTTCAATTCAAAGACCATAATTGTAATGACGATTGCAAACACACCATCGCTGAAAGTGATAAACCTTCCCACCTGGAAATCCATTTTTATTATATCATGCTTTGGCTCCATCATAACTTAAACCATCTTTGCAATTTAGTAGGGATAATTCACGATTCAACTACCATTTAGGTTTAACAAAATACAAAACAGTCCCATCAGGATCCTTGAAGTGCAGGTAAGCACCGGATTTGCCATCATCGATTTTAAAGGCAATATTATTTTTATGAAGCAATTCTTTTGCTTCTTCCAAACTATCCGGCATAAAACCAATAGATACGCTTCCCGAAGTGAGATCGGTTTCCTGGTTTGCCGGATGTATTCCGATAGTTATTCCGGTGGTGGTCATCATCGCATAATGATCACCCCATCGGTTTTGCAAATTAAGACCTATGCTTTCGTAAAAATTTATGGCTACATCCATATCCTTAGCCATAATCGTAACATTAGTCCCGGTTATATCTATCATATGCCCGTTTGTTTTACACAAA